>JBFHQK010000202.1:0-5281 GCA_041592255.1 Fontimonas sp. | reverse complement strand
GCGTCTTCCGGCAGCGAGAAGATCGCCAGACATGCGACCTGCATCGGCGTGTCAACGGTGTCGACGTAAAGCCACGCGGCGTCCAGCGGCTTGAGACCCCGCGATCGTGCCTGCTTCATGGCGCTCCTCCTAACTCATTGTTATGTGGAGCATCAAACCATAGCCCACCCGATCGGGCAATTGAACGACAAACCGGATCGGTGACGGGGGTGTCAGGATTTTTCAGGCCGGCCTATACTCGACTATTGACTCAATAGAAGGTCGGCGCATCAGCGTCCCCGCAAGACTGGAGAGAAGCACATGAGCACGGTCGTGTCCTACCTGCACGGTGTCGAACCGGCGCCCCGCCCGATGGAAGCAGAGATTCAGCGCGTGTTCGCGCTGCAGCGCGAGACCGCACTGCGGCTGCGGCGATCCACGGCCCAGGAGCGCATCGGGCGCATCAAGCGCCTGCACGATGCGGTGATGGCGCACCGGGACGCGTTCTACGACGCCGCGTACAAGGATTTCAGGAAACCGCCGGCGGAAGTCGATCTCGCCGAGATCCTGCCGGTGATCAGCGAAGCCAAGCACGCGATGCGCGCGCTGAAGAAGTGGATGAAGCCGCAGGGCGTGTGGCCGACCAGCCTGACGCTGGGCCTGAAGTCCTGGGTGCAGCACGAGCCCCGGGGCCGCTGCCTGATCGTTTCGCCGTGGAACTACAACGTCAATCTCTGCTTCGGTCCGCTGGTGTCCTGCCTCGCGGCCGGCAACACCGCGATCCTCAAGCCCTCGGAGATGACGCCCCACCTGTCGGCGCTGATGGCCAAGATCATCAAGGACATCTTCCCCGAGGACGAGGTGGCGCTGTTCGAAGGTGACATCGCGGTGTCCAGCGCGCTGCTGGCGCTGCCCTTCGACCACATCTTCTTCACCGGCTCGCCCGCGGTCGGCAAGGTCGTGATGGCCGCCGCCGCCAAGCATCTGACGTCGGTGACGCTGGAACTCGGCGGCAAGTCGCCGACGATCATCGACGCCGACGCCGATCTCAAGCTCGCCGCGCGCACGCTGATGTGGGGCAAGTACACCAACAACGGCCAGACCTGCATCGCACCCGACTACGTCTACGTGCATGCGTCGGTCAAGGACGCCTTCGTCAAGGAGTGCGTCGCGGTGATCGAGGCCTGCTACGGCAGCACTGCGCAGCAGCAGATGAGTTCGCCGCACCTGGCCCGCGTCGTCAACGAGCGCCACACCACGCGCATCAACGCCCTGCTGACCGACGCGAAGCAGCGCGGGGCACGCCTGCTCTGCGGCGGCGAGGCCAGCGAGAAGGACTGCTTCATCCAGCCGACGCTGCTCGACAACATCCCCGCGGACGCCAAGATCCAGTCCGAGGAAATCTTCGGGCCGCTGCTGCCGATCATGCCCTACACCGACCTGAATTCGGTGATCGATGCGATCAACGCCCAGCCCAAGCCGCTGGCGCTCTACATCTGGAGCAAGAACGAGCGCCACATCGAGACGGTGCTGAAGTCGACCAGTGCCGGCGGCACCTGCATCAACCACTGCGTCGTGCAGTACGCGCACGGCAATCTGCCGTTCGGCGGCGTCAACAATTCCGGCATCGGCAGCGCCCACGGCATCTACGGCTTCAAGGCGTTCTCGCATGAGCGCGCGGTGATCCGCACCCGCTTCATGATGGCGCGCACGCTGTTCCCGCCTTACACCGGGCTCAAGCGCAAGCTGCTGAACCTGATGATCAAGACGCAGTGATGCCACAGGCCGCCTCCGGGCGGCCTTTTCGATGGGGCCGGCGGCGCGCGCAGGCCCGGCGACTCAGGTCGCCGCCGCGCGCGTGGGCTTGGCAAACACTGAGAAGGTGCCGGTGGCCGCGGCGACGAGGCGCTCGCCCAGCATGGCCCGCGCCTCGAGGTGGGCGATCGTCTTGCCCTGGTGCAACAGCCGCGAGTCGCACACCAGACGGCCGGCATCAACCGGCCGGAAGTGACTGAGCTTGATCTCAACCGTGGCGCACCACTGCCCTTCGGCGAGCAGGGTGTAGAGCGCCATCCCCATGCCGGTGTCGGCCAGCGCGTGCAGCACTGAGCCGTGCACCACGTGCTGCGGATTATGGTGCCGCGCCGGATCGACGGTCAGCCCGAAGCGGGAGGCGCCCGGCGTCAGCGACTCCAGCTTCAGGCCGATCAGCGATGCGAACGGAAAGCGCTGCATCAGGCGCTGCTGCGGCAGCTCGCAGGCCTCGTTCATGCGCAGCTCGCGCCTGCCGGCGCCAGCCGTTTTGGATGCAGATGGCCGGCGCGTACCAGCCAGTGCAGCGTGTCGGCGAAAGTCTCGACGCCGGGCCGGAACTGCTGGCCGGAATGGCGCAGGAATCTGCCGGAGTCCGCCGGCGCCCATTGCGTCACGTAGGCCATCGCCTCCGCCGTGAGCGTCGTGTCGAAGGGCACCAGCAGCGTCAGCTGATCGACCAGCGACCCCAGCGCGCGCAGCAGCGCGCCGGGGATCGGCGGACTGAACATGCGCCGCTGCGTGAGCCCTTCGATCAGTTCCCGCAGCTGCGGCCACGGGTAATAGTGCCCGCCGACGATGAAGCGCGCCGGCTCGAAATCCGCCGCCGGCGGATGCTCGACGAGGAAGCGGATCGCCTGCGCCAGATCGCGCACGTCCACGCACTGAAAGCCGCTGCTGGTATTGGGCGTGGCCATCGCCGCGAAGTGCCGCACGCCGTAGTTGGCCTTGCTCAGCTTCGGGTCGTCGGGTCCGATGACCGCACACGGGTAGACGATCTGCACCGCAGCGCCCTGCTGCTGCAGCGCACGCACGTATTGCTCCCCGTCGCGCTTCGATCGTGAGTAGGGATCGGTGGCCGGCGCCAGCGGCGTGTGCTCGTCAATGCGCGCGAGGCCGGGCGCGAACAGCACGCTGGCGCTGGAGACATAGACGAGGTTGCGGACGCCCAGGGCGATCGCGCTGCCCAGCACCGAACGGATGCCGCACATGTTGTTGTCATAGGTGAGCTGCGCCATGCCCATGGACAACGACACCGACGCGGCGGCATGCACCACCGCATCACAGCCGGCCATGCCCTGGCGCACCGCGCGCTCATTGCACATGTCCGCCACCACCAGCTCGACGGCGCCATGCGCCTCGATCGGCATTCCGCACGCGGTGAAGTAGGCCGTGGCCGCTTCCGCGTTGCGCACCAGCAGCCGCAGCCGATGCCCGGCCGCGGCCAGCGCCCGCGCGGCATGCGCGCCGACGAAGCCGGTCGCGCCGGTCAGAAAGATCTTCATGCCATCCCCCCGAGTGAACGTTCGCCGTCACACCGCGCCAGCGGCGCGCAACGCACTTGCGGTCGCGCGGATCCCGGCATCGAGATCGACCGCAGGCGAATAGCCCAGATCGCGCCGGGCCTTGTCGATGCTGAAATAGTGATGCGTGTTCATGTATTGCACCGCAAACCGGGTCAGCCCGGTTTCAGCGTTGAGCGTTCCGCCCTTGAGCGTGTCGATGCCTTCGGCGACCGCGGCCACCGCATACGCGAGCCAGTACGGCACCCGCCCCCGGATGCGCGGATAACCCAGCTCGACCAGCAGGCGCTCGACGAATTCGAAGAACGGCATCGGTTCGCCATTGGTGACGAAATACGCCTGCCCCGCCACCGCAGACCCCGGCAGCAGCCGCGCCTCGGCGGCGACCACGGCATCGACCAGATTGCTGATATAGGTGAAGTCGGACAGCTTGTCGCGACCGCCGATCTCGCGCGTGAGCTTGCCCCGCCGTGCCTTGTCGACGATCGCCGGGATGAAGCGGTTGTCGCCGGCACCGAAGATCACGTGCGGGCGGATCGCGCAGGTCTGCACGCCGTCCTGGGCGTTGGCCGCCAGCACCGCCTTCTCCGCGGCGATCTTGCTGTCGGCATACGGCGCCTGCGAGATGCGCGAGTACGGCAGCGTCTCGTCGCCGTGATGGATGTCGCGCCCTTCGTACACGGCGCTGGCCGAGCTGATGTAGAGCAGGCGCGCCACGCCCTGCTGCCGGCACGCATCGATCACATGGCGCGTGCCATCGAAATTGACCGCCCAGATGGCGTGCTGCTGATTCTGCGCGGTGTGCACCAGCGAGGCGTTGTGCACCACCGTGTCGACGCCCGCGCAGGCCGCGCGCACGGCGCCGGCGTCGCGCACGTCGAGCCTCAGGAAGCGCACGTCGGGACGGATGGCGGTGGCGTGCACGTCGGTGCAGATCACCCGGTGGCCCAGCGCGGCGAAACGTTCGACGAGCGCGCGGCCGACGAAGCCCTGCCCGCCGGTGATGAGAATGGTCCGGGTCATGGGCGCGGATTACTTGAATGTGCCGAACGCCTGATCCCAGAACGGGAAGATCGAGGCGTAGTTGTGGCGCACCTGACGGTGATGAATGTCGTGTCGCACCGACCAGAAGTTGAACAGCCGCAGCGCCGGATGCGGAAACACGAGATTGGAGTGCACGACGATGTTGGCGATGGAATAGATGAAGAAGATCGCCAGGAACGACGCCGCACTGATCGGGCCGAGCAGCCACATCGCGCCCAGCAGCATCGTCAGCGCGCCGATCTGTTCGAGCGGGTGCAGATAGTTGCTTTCGATCGCGGTCGGAAAGCGCACGTGATGATGCACGCCGTGGACGTAGCGCATCAGTCTCGGGTGATGCAGCGTGCGGTGATAAACGTAATACGCGAGGTCATAGAGCAGCAGCACGCCCAGCGTCTCGCCGAGCAGCCGCGTCAGCCCCGGCCAGCCGGGCACCAGCAGACGCTCACCGAAGTGGAACAGGAAGGCAACGAAGATCGACAGGGCCATCACGTTGTTCAACGCGGTGTTGATCCGCTTGCGCCGCGGCGGGATGCGGTTGGCCTGCACCGGCGGAATGCGGTAGCGGCTGAACCGCGGCGCCGCCGCCGCCCAGGTCAGCCAGCCCATCAGCAGGCCGTCGAGCGCAAGGATCGAAAGCCAGATCGCAATGAAGGTGGGGGTCACGCGGTACTCCCGGGAGTGGGCGGATTGAAGGAACGCGGGGCACAGAGGTAGCGCAGCTTGTCGCGCCAGCGCCGTGCGAACAGCAGGCGCACGCCACTGCGCGCGCTCGCGTAGTCGCCGGCCTTCACCGGGAAGATCTTCGGCGGGATGCTGAAGCCGAAACGGTCGGTGAGCACCGCCTTGGCGTTGGTGTAGGCGCGCAGACCGTCACGGCCGTTCATGCGGCCGTAGCCGGACTGTTTGATCCCGCCAAACGGCAG
>JBFHQK010000201.1:0-5309 GCA_041592255.1 Fontimonas sp. | reverse complement strand
GTCGTGCGCCCAGATGATGAACGGCTGCATGCTGATCGGCCCCCAGATGCCCTCGTACTTGACGATCGCGATCAGGCGGTAGCCCCAGGAGAACTTGTCGACGAAAGCGTCGAGGTCGGCCTGGTGCGGATTGAAGCGCAGACCGTCGGCGCCGACCGAGCAGGTCGGGTTGATCGAGCAGGCCTGGCGCGAGCCGTCGGCCCCGGAGCCGTCGGCACCGGCGCTGGCGTGGTAATAGATCCCCGGCGCTTCGATCTGCAGCTGATCGAGCGCCGGCAGCCCCGGCACCCAGGTGGCGCCGAACTCGCCGACGAACTGGATCTGGTCGGCGCCGAAGGGCTGGTCGGTGGCGCCGTAGACGCGGGTGAAGCCGAAGTTGAACTGGTAGGTGTCGAACTCCTCGTAGCCGCGGATGTAGCCGGGATTGTTGCGGTCGAGCGGACGGTTCAGGTCGGTGGGCGCGTTTTCGCCGTTGACGCCGCCGCGGTAGGGCACGATGAAGCTCGGGAACGAGCGCGCCGCGCCCGGCACATGGCCGACCAGCAGGTTGATCGTGTCCGGGAACGGGTTGTTGCCGCTGGCGTCGACGAAGTCGCTGCTGCCATAGAGCGTGCGGTTGCCGTTGACATCGAAGCCGGCGCCGGCGCTGGAGCCGGCGCAGCCCAGGCTCTCGTCGTGGCAGCGCGTCAGCGTCGGGCCGAGCGCGGCGAAGGCGAGGTCGGTGATCGCGACCTGCAGCGGCGCGTTCGGGCGGTAGGCCACTTCACCCTGGATCGAGTACTCGCCCAGCGTGGTGTTGAAGCTGGCACCGAACAGCTGGATGTCCTCGGGGTAGTCGAACATCACCCGCGGGCCGTCGAGCTCGATGACGCTGCTGAACGGCGCATTGCGATTGCCGCCGGCCAGCAGCGCCGCCAGCCCGGCGAGATCGCCGCCGAGGTCGGTCAGGATCTGCGGCCGTGCCAGGCCGAGCGCGACCGCGTCCTGCAGCAGCTGCGCGGTCGCTGCCTGGTTGGCGGCCACTGGCAGGTTCGGACAGGTGCGCACCAGCTCGGTGGTGTTGCGCGCGTCGATGCCCAGGGGATTGCCCTCGCGTCGAGCGCAGGAGGCCTGTGCCGAGAAGAAGCTGATGTACGGCAGCTTCGAGTGGTAGTTCATGAAGTACAGGCCGAACTCGGTGCCGTTGTTGAGTTCCTCGGCGTAGTACTTGAACGCCAGGCCGAACTGGCCCTGGTCGCTGGGCTCGGCGTCGCGCACGCGCAGCAGCGTGCCCGAGGTCGGCGTGATCAGCGTCAGCGGGTTGTCGAGATAGCCGGTCTGCGTGGCCGGCGTCGGGCCGATGAATGCACGCGTCGGATCGTCGGCGGTGGCACCGAAGCTCAGGTTGACCGTATCGCCGAGATTGTTGGTGCCCAGATCGGCGAAGCCGAAGTAGGTGCCCGGCGTGGGCGCCTCGACCGGCTCCCACTCGTACTGATAGAAAAACTCGACGGTGGCGTTGTAGAACGGCTCGGTGCTGAGGAACACCATGCCCACCGGCGTGAACACCTCCTCGACCTGGAAGCCGACGCGCAGCAGGTTGTTGGCGTTGACCGGGTTGGCCTGGTTGACGCTGTTGATCGCCAGCAGCGTCGATTCGCCCCAGTTCACGGTCTGGCGGCCGATCTTGAAGGTCAGCTCGCGCCCGCCGATGAACGGCAGGTGACCATAGATGTTGGCGTCGAGCAGCTGCAGGTCGGTGCCGGCCTGGCGCAGGGTCTCGCCGTCGGTGCGCCGCTGGTAGACGTCGCCGCCGGGCCCGTAGGTGCGCAGCGGTGCGCGCCAGTAGCGGCTGGCGGGGTCGGCGGTGCTGGTGCCGCTGTAACCGACCACGTCGACGTTATCCGGCGTGATCAGGTTCGGGTGGTGTTCGGTGAAGTCGTTGTTGACGAAGTCGTAGAAGTACAGCCACTTCGCGAACAGGCCGAAGTCGCCATAGGTCACGGTCAGATCCTGCGTGACCTTGGCGATGCCCTGGAAGACGTCGTGCTTGTCGTAGTTCAGGTTGCCGTCGTCGGCGCGCATCGTCGGCGCGCCGGTGGCGGCGAACAGGTGCTCGGTCGGATAGGTCTGCCCGCGGAACAGGCCCTGGCAGGACTGGTACTGGCGGCTGCACACCTCCGGATCGAGGTTGGCCTTGCCGATTAGGTCGGAAGCCCGGTCCTGCATGCGCCAGCCGGCGCCAGCGGTGATCGTGGTGTTGAGCACGCCCTGCCATTCACCGTCGTTGTCGAGCTCGAAGCTGAGGGCGTGAAGCGGGAGGCTGCAGGTCAGGGCCGTGGCGGCGAGCACACCGCACAGCAGGGACAAAGCGCGTTGCATGGCGTCGTTACATGGAGGCGGGGGAGGGGCCTCGGGGACACGTGGTGAAGCCTGCGCCCCGGCGGCGCGCGCAACCTTAGCATGTCCGCCATGCCGATGAACGTCAGCAATTGCCGGACAACGGCAGGCGCTAATTGCCGACGCTAGCGGTCTTTGCGCTCGATGACGATGCGCTGGCGGTCGCCGCGGCCGCGCAGGTCCGGCAGCGTGCCCTCCAGGGTCACCTCCTTGCCGTGGCGGACCACCTCCATGCGCATCGAGTCACCGGCCTGGCCCAGCTCTTCCCAGGCGGCGACCGGGCTGGCGACGGAACGGCCGTTGATGCGGCGGATGACATCGCCGCTCTTGAGTCCCAGCGTGCCGCCTTCAGGCGCGCGCACGACCAGGACGCCATCGCGGGTCTTGAAGTAGGCGGCAAGGTCGTCGTCGAGCCGCGCCAGCTGCATGCCGCCGTCACCGCGCTCGACGCGCACCGCGAACGGCGGAATCGGCGGAATCAGCACGTCGGAGTCCTCGTCGTCGTCCCAGCCGAACATCGGCAGCGGCGCCATCGGATGCTGCGGGCGCGACGCGGTGACCGTGGCGCTGGCGGAGCGACCTGCGCGCTCGTAGTCGAGCTTGACCGTATCACCGGGCTTGAGCGCGCTCATGATGTCGCGCAGACGCTGCGCCGGCGAGCGCGCGTCGTCGGTCGCGCTCACCAGACTGCTGCCGTTGGCGCTGAGCAGCAGATCGCCGGATTTCAGACCGGCCTTGTCGGCGCCGCCGCCCGGAGTCACGCCGGTGACGAGCACGCCGTGCAGCTTGGCCTTGCGCTCGGGGCCGTCGGCGATGGTGATGCCGAGCACCGCACGGTCGGGATCGGTGACGAACGCATAGGCCAGGGCGCGCGGGCTGTCGAGCCGGGCCTCGTGCGTCGCGCGGGCCAGCGCCTTGGCCGCGCGCGACAGCTCGTCCTGCGCACGCCGCAGCTCGGCGCGCGCGCGCTCGATCTCGGACTCTGCCGCCGGTGCGCTCGGCGGTTCGGCGGCCGTGGCAACCGCGGCAAGGCCCAGGGCCAGCAGCAGCGCGGCGGTCGGGCGCAGCAAACGGATGAGGTTCATGGACTTCACTCCAGGTCGGTGACGGAATGCGGCCGAATGTGCCGGCTTGCGGCCGCGGCGGGCGTGGCGGCGTCCACCGGGATGTCAAAGGCGCTGGTCATGCGTATCGATCCGGCATGACCCTTAGATGCCGCTGCGCGCCAAAAGGTCGCAGCGGGGGTGTATCGGCGGCTCAGCCGCAGTGTCGCTGCAGGAAGGTCCGCACCGTTGCCGTGGTCGTTTCGGGGTCTTCCTGCATGAAGCAATGTCCGCCCGGCAGCGTCTGCACCTCGACGCCGGCGTTCAGGCGCTGCGCCCGGCGTGCGGCCGCGGGGAAGAACGGGTAGCTCGATGCGCCGTAAACGAACAGTACTGGGCAGTTGACGCGCGGCAGCAGCCGCCAGGGGTAGACCGGCTGCTCGAAAATCGCGGCTTCGAGCTCGCGCGGACAGCACAGCCGGCGACCGTGATCGTCGGCGCAGGTGGCGTGATCGACAAAGCAGGCCAGCGCATCGGCGCGCCAGCCGCGGTAGATCCCGCGCTCATGCAGGCGCTGCAGGGCTTCGGCGCGCGAGGCCCAGCGGTCGCGCCGCCGCCGCGCGGCGGCGGCCATCGGATTCTTGCCCAGCGCGGCGGCCAGCTGGAGCACGACCCAGGTTGCCGGCGGCAGCAGGATCGGGTCGAGCAGGACCAGCGCCTTGAACAGGCCGGGGTGGCGGGCGGCCACCGCGAGGGTGACGGCGGCACCGAAGCTGTGACCGATGCCGAACAGTGGTGTCGCCTGCGCGCATTGTTCTGCGATCACCCGGGGCACGCGCTCGATGATCGCCGGCGTTCCCGAGTAGCGCGCCGGCGCCTCGCTGGCGCCGTGGCCCTCGAGGTCATGACAGAACAGGCTGTAGTCCGGCAGCAGTCCGCGCAGGAACGGCCAGTACACGCCGCCGCAGAAGCCATTGCCGTGCAGGAAGTGCAGCATCGGTCCGTGTGCGGCGGTGCGGCGTCCGCGCAGCAGCGGGCCGGTGCCGGCGGCCGAATGCCAGGGCTGGGTGGCCTGGAGATAGTCCAGTGCCGGAGCGGCGGTCATCGGGGCGAAGCCCATACGTGGGTCGCAAGGCCAGAATGCAGCGATTGGGGCGGCAATCTAGCAGAAGGACATCGGCGGGGGGTCAACCGGCCAGAATCGGCCCCACGCGCGCGCCGTTGCGTCCGCGATGCTTGACGGCATAGAGGTGGCTGTCGGCGCTGTGGTAGAGCTCGGACATCGGCAGGCTGCCGTCGGAGATGACCCCGCCGGCGCTGATCGTCAGCACATGCAGCGGGGCATCGGCATTGTCGATGCCCAGCGCGCGGACCTGATCGACCAGCTCCTGCAGGCGCGCCAGTGCGCTGCCGGGCTCGCAGTCGTAGAGCAGGATTGCAAACTCCTCGCCGCCCAGGCGCGCGACCGCATCCAGCGGACGGCGTCCGAACTGGCTCATCACGACGCCGACTTCGCTGAGCGCGCCGTCGCCGTATTCATGCCCGTAGCGGTCGTTGATGCGCTTGAAGTGATCGAGGTCGGCCAGCGCGAAGAACAGCAGCTTGTTGTCGCGCCGCGCCTGCGCGGCGACCACGTCGAAATGCTGCTCGAAGGAACGGCGGTTGCGCAGGCCGGTCATCGGGTCCTGGTGCGCCTGCAGCTGCAGCAGCCGGCGGGCCGCCCAGCCGCGGCGCTGCGTGGTCTCCATCCACAGGGCGGTAAACGCGCTGAGGAACAGCAGCACGCCTTCGCCGAGCCACATCGTCGGCGAGCGCGACGGTGCATCGAGCAGCGGCACCGCCAGCAGCACCAGCGCGCAGTAGCCGGCAATCAGCCCCAGCACATAG
>JBFHQK010000200.1:0-5365 GCA_041592255.1 Fontimonas sp. | reverse complement strand
GTGGCCGCCGACGCCTCCACCCCTTGCGGGAACACCAGCTCCACCAGGGCGTCGTCGCCGCTGATCAGATCGGCGCGGTTCGACAGCACCTTGATCAGCGCCGCCTCGCCGCTCACCGGCGCCGGCGCCACCGGCGTGTCGGGGCTGTTGCTGCCGCAGGCCGTCGCGCCAAGTCCCCCTGCCGCCGCCATCGCCACCCACAGCCAAGCCTTCATGTTCATGTCCTCCGCCCCTCGCCTCGTGATGCAGCCGCGGATTGTCTGCGGCCGGAGCTGCGGCGCGCAAACGCCGGCGCGGCGCCGCGGACAGTAAAAATAGCTCAGTGCCTCAGCCCAGCCACAGGCCGGCGGCGAACAGCAGCAGCGTGAGATGGAGCAGCGCCACATACCGGCCCAGATCCGGCACCAGTGCGCCCACGTCGTCGGCGTGGCGGTAGACGCGCCGCACCAGCACGCCGGCCAGCGGCAGCGGCAGCAGGGCGAGCAGGCTCAGGCGCGGCAGCAGCGGCGCCGCCAGCGCGATGGCGGCAAAGCCGGCGGCCACCAGGGCACCGAACAACATTGCACTGCGCCGCCGGCCCCAGACGATCGGCAGATGCCGGCGCCCCGCGCGCCGGTCGGCGTCGATATCCGGCAGCTGGTTGACGAGCAGCAGTGCACTGACGAAGAACAGCGGCGGCAGCGCGGCGGCCAGCGCCGTCGCCGCGTAGTGGCCGGAGACGGCAAAGGCGGTGCCGGCCACCATCAGCGGACCGAATCCCAACCCCGGTGCCAGCAGGCACATCCACGGCATGCGGGTCACGATCGGCGTGTACGCCACCACCAGCAGCAGCCCGGCCAGCCCCAGCGGCAACAGCCCCAGCCCGCGGGCACGCACGAAGTAGAGGCCCACCGCGGCCGCGGTCAGCAGCATCAGCCACCCCCAGGCGCGCACCGCGGGCGCGGCGGCGGGATGTTCGGGCAGGCTGCCGCTGCCGCCGCTGAACGGCGTGCGCTGCGTCATCGCGTCGAGCCCGGAGTGGAAGTCGTGATGCTCGTTGAGCAGATTCACGCTCGCATGCGCGGCCAGCGCACCCAGCAGTGCGATCAGCCCGTCGGCCGGCGCGACCGCGGCGCCCGTCGCAAGCGCGGCGCCGATGCCGAGCAGCACGCTGAGCAGGCTCAGGGTGAGAAATTTCGGCCGCGCGCTGCGCAGTACCGCCAGTGTGAGCGCAGCGCGCATGGGAAATGTCGGCCTCGGACCGTCGGGTGAAGGGGCGAGCGTACCCGCATCGGCGGTGCCGGTGCGCAACAGCGCACGCCGCGCCGTTTATAAGCAATATATTGCATATGAAAGCTCATGCCTATACGATGGGCCAATTCCCTGTCCCGCCGGAAACCCGAAGATGGCCCTGCCCCCGATCCTGCGTGACCGCCTGCGCCTGCCGGCCGTCGCCTCGCCGATGTTCATCATCTCCAACCCGGACCTGGTCATCGCCCAGTGCACCGCCGGCATCGTCGGCTCGTTCCCGGCCATCAACGCCCGCCCGGCCGAGCAGCTCGAAGTCTGGCTCCAGCGCATCACCGAGGCACTGGACCGTCACAACCAGGCGCATCCGGAGACGCCGGCCGCGCCGTTCGCGGTCAACCAGATCGTGCACCGCTCCAACCCCCGGCTCGAGCACGACCTCGAACTGTGCGTGAAGTACAAGGTGCCGATCGTCATCACCTCGCTGGGCGCGCGCGCCGACGTCAACGACGCGGTGCATTCGTACGGCGGCATCACCCTGCACGATGTGATCGACAACCGCTTCGCGCGCAAGGCGATCGAGAAGGGCGCCGACGGCCTGATCGCAGTGGCCACCGGCGCCGGCGGCCATGCCGGCACCACCTCGCCGTTCGCGCTGATCCAGGAAATCCGCCAGTGGTTCAATGGCCCGCTGCTGCTGTCGGGCTCGATCGCCACCGGCGACGCGATTCTCGCCGCGCAGGCGATGGGCGCGGATCTCGCCTACATCGGCTCGGCGTTCATCGCCACCCACGAGGCCAACGCCGACGCGCGCTACAAGCAGGCCGTGGTCGACGGCAGCGCGGCCGACATCGTCTATTCCAACCTGTTCACCGGCGTGCACGGCAACTACCTGCGGCCGTCGATCATCAACGCCGGGCTCGACCCCGACAACCTGCCCGTGTCCGATCCGAGCCAGATGAACTTCGGCTCCGGCGGCAACACCGACGCCAAGGCCTGGCGGGACATCTGGGGCTGCGGCCAGGGCATCGGCGCCATCAAGCAGGTCACCAGCGCCGCTGAACTCATCGCACGCCTCAAGCGCGAGTACGACGCCGCCCGCGCCCGCCTGCTCGCCGCCTGACCCCCGCGGCTGCCGGCCATGGCGCTGTCGCACGCGATCCTGGTCTCGCTGCTCGACCGGCCGCAGACCGGCTACGAGCTGGGCAAGCGCTTCGACCAGACCGTCGGCTACTTCTGGAAGGCCAGCCATCAGCAGATCTATCAGGAACTGCACAAGATGGCGAAGGCCGGCTGGGTGGAGAGCGAGACCGTCGCGCAGACCGAGCGCACCAACCGCATCGTCTACACCCTGACCGCACGCGGCCGCGACGCGCTCGACGCCTGGGTGCAGACACCGACCGACCCGCCGTCGGTCAAGGAAGAACTGCTGGTCAAGCTGTTCGCGCTCGGCGACGTCGACACCGACACGATCGTCGCCGAGCTGCAGCGGCGGCGGCACTTCCACCAGGAGCGCCTCACCAGCTACCGGGCGGTGATGGCCGCGCACTACCCCGATCCGGCCACGCTCACACCGCGCAAGCGCGGCCGCTACCTCGGCCTGCGCCTGGGCATCCTCAGCGAACAGACCACGCTGGCCTGGTGCGATGAGGCGCTGGCGCTGGTGGCCGGCCGTCCGGCGGCCCGGCCGCCGCAGCTGAGCCGCCGCTAGAACAGCTCGATATCGCCTTCGCTCATGCTGTCCTGCACCACCGACTTGTGCCCGCGGTCGGCGAGCCGCAGCCGCAGCACGTCCAGGCGCCCTTCGAGCGTGTGCTGGAACGCCAGCAGCTTCTTCAGCCCGCCCGGCGTGCCGACGATGACGTCGTTGACCACCGCGTTCAGGTCGCGGGCCAGGCACTCCAGATTGTCCAGCTCCGCATCGCAGTAAGCGCCGAGCTGTTCGACCATGTCCGCGAACTGCAGCGAGCGGACCGCATCGCCCTGTGTTTCCGGATCGATGCCCTGCGCCTCCACCGCCCTGGCCAGCGGCGTGACCGCGTCGGCCACGATCGCGCGGATCTGCGCCACCGCCTGGCGCACCGCGCCCACCTCTTCGAGCACCAGATGTCCGGCGGCGCGCTTGGTCAGCAGGTAGCCGCTGCGTTCGTTGTTGCTGATGTCTTCCACGGGCGCTCCACTGGCAATCGAGGCGACGCCGGCAGCACCACACGCGCTCCGGGCCGCACCCTGAAACGGATCTGCACGGCAGCCTGCGGGCGCTCGGCCGCCCGGCAGAACCGACAGGCTGAGGCCGGCGCGCGGCCGATGGGCGATCGCGCCGGCAAGCGGTGCCTGGAACCCGTCGAACGCAGAAGCGCGCGGCGCGCGCCGGCCCGCCCCCTCAGCCAACAAAAAACCCCGCAGCAGGCTGCGGGGTTTGGGGGACAGGCGTGGCGAATTACTTCTTCGACTCCTGCTCCAGCATGCCGGCCACCCCCTGCTTGGGCGCGGTCGGCTGGGTCGTGGCCGGGCGCGGCGGCATGCGCGGCATGCCGGGGAAGCCGATGGCGAACTGCTCCTCCATCTGCTTCATCTGCTCCTCGCTGTAGCCCATCGACGCCATGATTTCCTTGGTGTGCTCGCCGACCAGCAGCGGGCGACCCTGGATCACGCCGGGGGTGTCGGACAGGTCCACCAGCAGGCCGATCTGGTCGAACTTGCCGACCACCGGATGCGGGTAGGACACGACCCACTTGCGCTGCTGGAACTCGGGGTTGTCGTGCAGCTTGCGCGAGAACTCCTCGTCGACGATCTCGCAGGGCACGCCGGCAGCGTCGAGCTCGGCGAACCACTCTTCCGCGGTCTGGGTCTGCAGGCGGCCGGCGATGAAGCTCGCCAGCTGCGTGTCGTTCTGCGCCCGCGCCTCGAAAGTGGCGAAGTGCTCGTCGATGGTCAGCCGCGGCGCGCGCAGCACCGTGAACAGCTCGTCCCAGTGCGACTGCTCGACCAGCACGAAGCACAGCCAGCGGCCGTCCTTGCACGGGTAGATGCGGTGGCCGGCGGAGTAGCCGACCTGATCGGCGTTGATGCGCGGCCGCGCGAAGCCCTTGCCGTCGGGCGTGGCCACCGCGTAGCTGGTGTTGAGCAGGCAGGCGTTGATGATCGAGGTGTCGACGAACTGGCCCTCGCCGGTGCGGTCGCGGTGGTAGACCGCGTTGATCATCGCCACGGCGGAGAGGAAGCCGTTGCCGGTGTCGCCGAAGCTGGTGAAGCTCCACAGCGGGCGGCCGATTGCGCCGTGCTCGCCGGGGCGGCCCATGCCGCCGTCCTCATACTGCACGCCGGACAGGCAGGCGCCGGTCTGGTCGTTGCCGGGCAGGCCGGCGCGCGCGCCGCGCTCGAAGCCGCGCGTGTGGCAGTAGATCAGCTTCGGGTTGATCTTCTTCAGCGACTCGTAGTCGATCTTCAGGCGCTCGGCGGCGTCGTAGCGCATGTTGTGCTGCACGATGTCGGCCTTGGCGACCAGATCCAGCAGGATCTTCATCGCCCGCGGATCCTTCAGGTTCAGCGTGATCGACTTCTTGCCGCGGTTGGCCATGTAGGCGATGTGCACGCGGTGCCAGAACAGGTCGAACAGGCCGTTGATCTTGATCACCGTGGCGCCCAGGTCCGACAGCAGCTGGGTGCCGAACGGACCGGCGATGGCCAGACCGAGGTCGAGCACGGTGATGCCTTCGAGCGGGGCCTTCAGATCGCCCTTCTTCGCCGCCGCGGTGGCCGCCTTGGCCTCCTTGATGATCTGCGCCGCTTCGGCCTTGACCTCCGCGGTGTTGGCGCCGGGCGCCACCGGCGCATGGCCGGGGCTGCCCTGCGTCAGGCTCATGTTGTAGGCATTGCCGACGGTGCGGATCGTGCCCAGCTGCGGGTCCTGCATTTCGGTGACGCAGCCGTCGGCGAGGAAGGCCGGGTCGGCGAGCGATTCTTCGATCGAGCGCACCGGCTGCATCGTCATCTCGGCGGTGGCGGCGGCCTCGACCCAGTCCTGGACCGGGAACTTGGCGACCGCCTCGGCCAGCAGCGGCTGGTAGTGCGACATCACCAGGATTTCCTCGGGGCCGGTGCCGAAGCGGTCCGGATCGTTCTGCACCGTGAGGTC
>JBFHQK010000199.1:0-5378 GCA_041592255.1 Fontimonas sp. | reverse complement strand
GGCTGCTGGTGGTGCCGCTGCGACTGACGCGGGCGAGCACCTCCCAGCTGTCGGCCGTCGACAAATTCATTCCCGGCGCCATCGCATGGCTGTCATCGAGGACGACTTGCGCCGGCAGCTCTGCCGCCCGCAGACGACGCACGGCCAGCGGCGGCCCGCCGCTGCCTCCGGGGCGGCGGGCGAGCACAAACAGCGTGTCGCCGGCGTCCAGCGCGTCGGACAGCGCCGGATCGACGCTGACCTCGAGCACGATCCGCGTAACCGCCGTGACCGCCGCCGGCAGCTCGCGCCCGGCCCATCCCGCCAGCTCCTGCAGGCGCGATTCCAGCACCGCGCGAAACTCATCCGGCAATTCGGTGGCGCGCAGCGCCAGCCAGCGGTCCAGCGCAACGCCGTACTCCCCCGCCTCCGCGGCGGCCAGCCCGCCATACCACAGGGCCTTGGGCTGATGCGGATCGATCGCAACCGCACGCTCGAAAAGCTGGCGCGGCAGACCGGCAAGACTGCGATCCTGGAGCAGGATGCGGACTTCGCCCTCGTCCGCCAGCCAGTCGGCACTGGGCGCCGCGCTGCTCAGACGATTGGCACGCTCGTAGGCGCCGGCGGCGTCGGCAAAGCGTTGCTGCACGAAGTACGAGCGCCCGAGCATCGCCCAGCCATCGGCATCATCGCCTTCACGCGCCAGCCGCTGCTCCAGCCGCTGGATCATGCTGTCGATCGCCAGCCGCTCGCCGGCCTGCGGATCTCGCTCGCTCTCCGCGATCCACGCCGAGAGCTGGCGACTGTCGCCCCAGTAGTAGCCAAGACCGCTGACCAGTGCGATCAGCAGACTCGCGCCGGCCAGCACGCCCCAGGAACGCCGCTGCGGCAGCTCGGCTTCGCCTCCCGCCTCGCCGGTCGCATCCGCCAGCAGGCGCGCTGCGGCTTCGTCGCGCAAGGCCTGTGCCGATGCTGCATCGACCGCGCCTGCCGAGGCCTCGACTTCGATCTCCGCCAGCCGGCTGCGATAGCTGGCGACATTGAGTGCACGCCGCCGCACACCGCTTGCGGCGCCCCGCGACCAGAGCGGCCACAGGCTCAGCACGATCGCCAGGCCGGCGATGGCCGTCATCAACACCGCAATCATCGGGATTCCTCGTCCAGCAGGCGCCGCAGCCGCTCCGGATCGGGCGCAGCGGCCGGCGTCCGGTGCGCCCGGCGCGCGACAAACACGCCCGCAACCCCCAGCCCGACCAGCAGCAACGCGAAGGGTCCGAGCCAGAGCAGCCAGGTCGCCGGCTTGAACGGCGGGCGGTACAAGACAAAATCGCCGTAGCGCGCGGTCACGTAGTCGGTGATCTCGGCATCCGTCCGGCCGGCAAGAATCTGGCTGCGCACCTGGTCGCGCAGATCGGCCGCGAGCGGCGCGTTGGAATCGGCGATCGACTGATTCTGGCACACCAGGCAGCGCAGCTCGTTCACCAGCGCCTGATAGCGCTGCGCCTGCTGCGGCAGCAGCGCGTCATCGGCGACCGGAGTCGGCTCTGCCCAGGCCATGGTCCAGGCCATCAGCAGCAGCCCGGCGCCTGCGGCGACCACGCGATCCACGCCCCTGCGTCCCATCTAGCGCCTCCCGCCGGCTGCGCCCGGAGTGCCGGCGGCCATCAACGGCGCGATGTGCGCCTGCCACGCCGCCTCATCCAGCGGTCCGATGTGCTTGTGGACGATGACACCCTGCGCATCGAGGACGAAGGTTTCCGGCACACCGTACACGCCCCAGTCGAGCCCGGCCCGCCCCTGCGGATCGGCCACCAGGCTGCGGTACGGATTGCCGTGCCGCGCCAGCCAGCGCAGGCCGTCGGCGTCGACATCCTTGTAATCGATGCCGACGATCTCGACGCCACGCCGCGACAGCTCCATCAGGAACGGATGTTCCACCTGGCATCCGGCACACCAGCTGGCCCAGAAATTCACCAGCAGCGGCCGGCCGAGCAACTGGTCGCGGACGTAGGGCTCGTCGGTTCCGAGCACGCGCAGCGCGAAATCGGGGGCCGGCTTGCCGATCAGCGGTGACGGCACTTCGCGCGGATCGTGGCGCAGGCCGTAGGTGAACAGCAGCACCAGCGCGAACAGCGCCGCCACCGGCAGCAGATAGCGCAGGCGCATCAGGCCGGCGCTCCGGTCACGACGGCACTGCGCGCCTGCAGCACCCGCGCCAGGCGGTAGCGACGATCGCTGGCGGCGAGCAGCCCGCCCAGCGCCATCAACACGCCGCCGAACCACACCAGCCGCATCATCGGCTTGAAGTACACCCGCAGCGCCCACTCGCCGTGATCGAGCGGCTCGGCCAGCGCGACATAGAGGTCGCGCAGCGGGGTGTGGTCCACCGCAGCCTCGGTCATCACGCTGCCCTGCGCGCGGTACCGGCGCCGTTCGGGCGCCAGCTCGGCCACCTGCTGCTCCCCGCGACTGACCGCGACAACGGCCCGATCCGCGTCGAAGTTGGGTCCCGCGTAGGGCGCGACCGTCTGCAGCTCAAACCGATAGGACGCCAGCTCGGCCTGCTGACCGGGCCCCAGGCGCACGTCGCGCTCGATGCTGTAGAGACTGACGAAGGTCACGCCCAGCACCCAGAGCCCCAGGCCCAAATGCGCCAGCGACATGCCCCAGAGCGCGCGCGGCATCTGCCGCAGTCCGGCCGCGCCGCGCAGGCGCAGTCGTCGCCACGGCTCTTCCAGGGCCATGACCAGGGTCCACAGGCCGAGAAACCCGCCCGCGACCGCCGCCAGCTCGGTGCGCCGGTGCAGCAGCCAGGGCAGGCACAGCGCGGCCAGCGCCGCAAACAGCAACGGCCCGCGGATGCGACGCATGAGCTCTGCGCCGCGCACCTGCTTCCAGCCAATCGCCGAAGCCAGTCCGACCAGCAGCGCCAGCGGCGCGGTCAGCGGCACGAACACCGCATTGAAATACGGCGGCCCCACCGAAATCTTGCCCAGCCCGAAGGCATCGGCCACCAGGGGGTAGAGCGTACCGATCAGCACCGCCGCCGCGGCGATGACCAGAAACACGTTGTTGAGCAGCAGCAGCCCCTCGCGCGAGAACAGCTGCAACTCGCCGTCCGCGACAAACCGCGGGGCGCGCCAGGCGTACAGGAGAAACGCAATGCCCAGCACGATCGCGAGAAAAATCAGGATGAACACGCCGCGTGCCGGGTCGGTCGCAAACGCGTGCACCGACACCAGCACCCCGGAGCGCACGAGAAAGGTGCCCAGCAGCGACAGGGCAAACGCCAGGATTGCCAGCAGTACGGTCCAGGACTTGAGCAGACCGCGTTTCTCGGTGACCGCCAGCGAGTGAATCAGCGCCGTGCCCACCAGCCAGGGCATGAAGGAGGCGTTTTCCACCGGATCCCAGAACCACCAGCCGCCCCAGCCCAGCTCGTGGTAGGCCCACCACGACCCCAGCGTGATGCCCAGCGTCAGGAACAGCCACGCCGACGTCGTCCAGGGCCGGGTCCAGCGCGCCCAGGCGGTGTCCAGGCGCCCGCTCAGCAACGCGGTCAGCGCGAACGCGAACGCCACCGAGAAGCCGACGTAGCCCATGTAGAGCAGCGGCGGATGTATCACCAGTCCCGGATCCTGCAGCAAGGGATTGAGGTCGCGACCGTCGGCCGGCACCGGGAACTGGCGATCGAAGGGATTCGACGTCAGCAGAATGAACAGCAGAAACCCGATGCTGAGCGCACCGAGCACCGCCAGCGCCTGCGCGCGCACGTCGCGTGGCAGGCTGCGGCTGAATACCGACACCGCGGCCGCCCAGCCGGTGAGCATCAGCACCCACAGCAGCATTGACCCCTCGTGCGCGCCCCAGACCGCGCTGATGCGATAGATCAGCGGCAGCTGTGAATGGGCGTTGGCCGCGACGTAGGCCACCGACCAGTCGCGCTCGACAAACGCCCAGGTCAGACACAGATACGCGATCAGCACGAGCACGAACTGCGCCTGCGCCGCGGATGCGCCCACCGCCATCCAGCGCGGCTGGTGCCGCCACACCCCGGCCAGCGGCACCACGGCCTGGATCACCGCCACGGCCAGGGCGGCAAGCAACGCAAAATGGCCGAGCTCAGGAATCATCGGCCACGCTCAGGATGTGCTGACCGACTTGAAGGGTGCGCAGGAGTGCTTGCCCTCCGGCGTCACCAGTTTTTCCGCCAGCTCCGGGGGCATGTAGTTCTCGTCATGCTTGGCCAGCACTTCGTCGGCGCCGAACACACCATCGGTGCCGACGCGGCCGGTGGCGACGATGCCCTGCCCCTCGCGGAACAGGTCGGGCAGGATGCCGACGTATCGCACCGGCACCGCGCTCTCGCAGTCGGCCACGGTGAAGCGCACATCGAGGCCTTCGCCGCGCTGCACGGTGCCGGCGACGACCAGCCCGCCCAGCCGGATCTTGGCGTCGGTGGGCACGGCCTGCGCCGCCAGATCGCTGGGCGTGTAGAAGTACATCATGTTCTTGCGGAACGCCGTGAAGCCCAGCGCCGCCGCCACGCCGATGCCCGCCACCAGGGCCGCGACCGCGACCATCCGTTGCTGTCTCTTCGTCATTCGTCCAGCGTCGCCTCGAAAATCCGGCGCCGCCGCACGCGGGGCGACCACCAGTTCCAGATGAAAACCGCGGCCGCAAGGCCGAAACTGCCCCACACATACGCGGCATAGCCGCTCATGGCCCAGAAGCTGCTGTCCATCGGGGTCATCCGTTATCGTACTGGCCCAGACCGCGCCTCATGCGCGCAGTTCCCCGACCCACGCGGTGTTGCGCTTGCGCCACAGCAACTCGTTCTGCACGCGCCTGAGAATCGCATAGCCGCAGAAGAGGAAGGTTCCAAGCACCGCCGCGTAGAGTGGCAGCGCCATGTCCGCGGTGATGCTGGGCTTGCCCATCTTGAAGATCGTCGAGGTCTGGTGCAGCGAGTTCCACCACTCCACCGAGAACTTCACGATCGGCACGTTGACCACGCCGACGATCGCCAGCAGGGCGCAGGCCCGCGCGCCGGTGCGCGCATCGTCGAACGCCTGGTACAGGCCGATCACGCCCAGGTACAGGAACAGCAGCACCAGTTCCGAGGTCAGCCGCGCGTCCCAGACCCAGTACGCGCCCCACATCGGCTTGCCCCAGAGCATCCCGGTCGCCAGGGCGATGGCGGTCATGCTCGCGCCGACCGGCGCAGTCGCCACCAGCACGCACTCGGCGAGCTTGATGCGCCAGATCAGCGCGATCACGCCGGCAGCGGCCATCAGGCTGTACAGCGACAGCGACACCGCGGCCGTCGGCACGTGGACTGAAATAATGCGGAACGCATCCTTCTGCTGATAGTCGGCCGGCGCGAACACCAGCCCGCC
>JBFHQK010000198.1:0-5439 GCA_041592255.1 Fontimonas sp. | reverse complement strand
TGCGCGACGTGCATCCGCAGGGCGTCGTCGATCTCGCGCAGCTGCTGAGCAAGTCCAGCAACGTCGGCGCGGCGAAGATCGGCATGACGCTGGGGCCGGAGGCGGTGTGGTCCGGCTACCAGCGCTTCGGTCTGGGCGAGCCGGTGTACACCGGCTTTCCCGGCGAGGTGTCGCCGGTGCTGCGCCACTTCAGTGACTGGGGTCAGATCGCGACGGCAACGGCGTCCTACGGTTACGGCTTCTCGCTTAACGCGCTGCATCTGCTGCGCGCCTACGCCGCGCTCGCCAACGACGGCCTGATGCCGCAGATGAAGCTGGTGCGTGGCGGCCGCCCGCTGCCGCCGCAGCGCGTGGTGTCGCCGACCACGGCGCGCGAGGTGCGGCGCATGCTCGAACAGGTGGTCACGCCGGCGGGCACGGCGCGCCGCGCGGCGATCGCGGGCTACCGGGTCGCCGGCAAGACCGGCACGGTGCGCAAGGTCGCGGACACCGGGGGCTATGACGGCAACCGTCACCAGTCCCTGTTCATCGGCATGGTGCCCGCCGAGCGGCCCCGCCTGGTCGGTCTGGTGATGATCGATGAACCGGGCGCCGAGGCCTACTACGGCGGTCTGGTCGCGGCGCCGGTGTTTTCGCGCGTGTTGCAGGATGCCGCGCGCCTGTTGCAGATCTCGCCGGAAGGCACCAATGCGCCGGAACTGGCGCCGCCGCTGCCACGCACGGTGGCACTGCCGCACGCGGCTGCCAGCGCGAGCCCCCGCACATGAGGCCGCAGGCATGAGTGGACCGCGCTCGCTGCAGACTCTGCTCGCCGGTTTCGGCGTGCCCGCGCCGGACCTTGAGGTCTCGGGGGTCGAGATGGACTCGCGCCGGGTCTCGCCGGGCGACCTGTTCCTGGCCTGCCGCGGGCGCGGTACGCATGGGCTGGCGCATCTGGAGCAGGCACTCGAGCGCGGCGCCGCGGCGGTGGCCTGGGAGCCGGCCCCGGGCTGGGCCGAGCCGGACTGCGCGGTGCCCGAGATCGCGGTACCGGCGCTGTCGGTGCGCGTGGGCGAGATCGCCGCGCGCTTCTACGGACGCCCGTCCGAACGCATGTTCTGCGTCGGCGTGACCGGCACCGACGGCAAGACCTCGACCGCCTATCTGATCGCGCAGGCGCTCGATCAGCTGCGGCAGCCGTGCGCCTACATCGGCACGATCGGCAGCGGCCGCCTCGGCGCCCTGCGCTCGGCCACGCATACCACGCCGGACCCGGTCGCATTGCAGCGCAGCATCGCCGAGTTGCGCGCCGCTGGCGCGCAGGCGCTGGCGATGGAAGTGTCGTCGCATGCGCTCGATCAGGAGCGCATCGCCGGCATGCACCTCGACGTCGCGGTGCTGACCAACGTCACCCGCGATCATCTCGACTACCACGGCACCGTCGAGGCCTATGCCGCCGCCAAGCGGCGGCTGTTCGAGCGACCTGGGCTGTCCACGGTCGTGCTCAACCGCGACGATGCCTATGGCGCGCGCTGGGCCGCCACGCTCGACACCGAGGTCGTGGTCTACGGACTCGACGGCGCGGCGCCTCAGGGCAGCGCGTACGTGATCGGCCGCGCGCTCGAGCTCGATCCCGAGGGCATCCGCCTCGAACTCGACACCTCGTGGGGCCGCGCGTTCTTGCGCAGCCGCCTGCTCGGCCGCTTCAACGCCTACAACCTGATGGCCGCGGCTGCCGTGCTGATGGCGCGCGGCGTGGGGCTGCAGGCGGCGGTGGATGCGCTGGCGCAGGCGCACACCGTTCCGGGCCGCATCGAGGGCTTCCGCGGTCCCGCGGTTGCCCCGCTGGTGGTCGTCGACTACGCGCACACGCCCGAGGCGCTGTCGCAGATCCTGCGCGCCGTGCGCGCACACACGCCGGGGCGTCTGCGCTGCGTGTTCGGCTGCGGCGGCGACCGTGACCGCGGCAAGCGTCCGCTGATGGGCGCGGTGGCGGCCGAGCTTGCCGATGCGGTGATCGTCACCGATGACAACCCGCGCAACGAGGCGCCCGAGTCGATCGTCGACGCGATACTCGGCGGCATCCCCGACGCCGCGCGCGCGCGCGTCCGCGTCATCCACGATCGCCGCGAGGCGATCCGCGCTGCGGTGGCGGAGGCCGGCGCCGACGACGTCGTCGTGATCGCCGGCAAGGGCCACGAATCCACCCAGACCTATGGCACCGAGGCGCGGCCCTTCAGCGACCGCGACGTGGTCGCCGCGCTGGTCGGTGTCCAGGCCGGAGGCGCACGGCCATGATGCATCTGTCCGAACTGCGCGACGCGCTTGGCGCGCAGATGCGCCACGCCGACACGCGCTTCGACCGCGTGGTCATCGACAGCCGTGCCGTCAGCGCCGGTGATCTGTTCGTCGCCCTGCGCGGCGAGCGCCAGGATGGTCACGCCTTCCTCGCCCAGGCGCGCAGTGCCGGCGCCGTCGCCGCACTGGTCTCCGAGTGGAGCGATGTCGAGCTGCCGCAACTGCGCGTGCCGGACACCCTGCTGGCGCTGCAGCGCTTGGCCGCACTCTGGCGTGAGCGGCTGACGCTGCCGGTGATCGCCGTCACCGGCAGCAACGGCAAGACCACCACCAAGCAGATGCTGGCAGCGGTGATGGCGGCGCGCGGTCCGGTGCTGGCCACCCGCGGCAATCTCAACAATCACATCGGTGTGCCGCTGACCTTGCTGTCGCTGCGCGCCGAGCATCGCACCGCGGTCATCGAGATGGGCGCCAACCACGGCGGTGAGATCGCGCTGCTGACGCAGCTTGCGCGGCCGGATGTGGGCGTCGTCACCCAGGCCGGCGATGCGCACCTCGAGGGCTTTGGCTCACGTGACGGCGTCGCCCGCGGCAAGGGCGAGCTGTTCGCCGGTCTCGACGGCGGCATTGCCGTGATCAACGCCGATGACGCGTACGCGCCCCTGTGGCGGACGCTGGCGGCGCGGGCGTCGATTCTGACGTTTGGCATCGACGCGCCGGCGGACGTGCAGGCGCAGCAGCTGCAGCTCGAGCCGCTCGACACGGCGGTCGGCAGCCGCTTCCTGCTGCGCACGCCCACCGGCAGCGCATCCGTGCGCCTGCCGATGCCCGGCCGTCACAACATCATGAATGCGCTGGCTGCCGCGGCCTGCGGCGTGGCGATGGGCCTGGACGCGGAAGTCATCGCGCAGGGCCTGGGCCGCGTCGAAGGCGCGCAGGGCCGGCTGAGCTGGCTGCTGACGCCCGAGCGCGCGCGCCTGCTCGACGACAGTTACAACGCCAACCCGACGTCGCT
Organism: Fontimonas sp.; assembly: GCA_041592255.1. Taxonomy (GTDB): domain Bacteria; phylum Pseudomonadota; class Gammaproteobacteria; order Nevskiales; family Nevskiaceae; genus Solimonas. The sequence goes on along the minus strand of JBFHQK010000198.1, from coordinate 2,147 downwards.
GCGCGCCGGCATGGAGCTGCTCGCCGGGCTGCCCGGTCGGCGCTGGCTCGTGCTCGGCGGCATGGCCGAGCTGGGCGCCGACGCGGCGCAGCGGCACTTCGAGGCCGGGCAGCTGGCGCGCGCGCTGCGCCTCGACGGCCTCTATGGCCTCGGGCCGCTGGCAGCCGAGGCGGTGCGCGGTTTTGGCGCCGGCGCTTACGGCTTTGACGACGTTGCCGCCCTGGTCGAGGCACTGCGCCCGCAGCTGGATGCCGATGCGGTGGTCCTGGTGAAGGGCTCGCGATCGTCGCGGATGGAGCGCGTCGTTGAAATGCTGACCGGAACCATGCTCGGGGGAGCACACTGATGCTGTATTACCTGGCGGAGTACCTGAAGGAGTACGTCAGCGGCTTCAACGTCTTTTCGTATCTGACGCTGCGCAGCGTGCTCGGTATTCTCACCGCGCTGGTGTTCTCGTTCGCGTTCGGTCCGTGGATGATCGAGCGGCTGTATCAGTTCAAGTTCGGCCAGCCGGTGCGCGATGATGGCCCGCAGACGCATCTGAAGAAGACCGGTACGCCGACCATGGGCGGCGTGCTGATTCTGTGCGCGATCATCGTCGCGACGCTGCTGTGGGCGGATCTGAAGAGCCGCTTCGTCTGGTTCTCGCTGCTGGTCACGATCGCGTTCGGGCTGGTCGGCTTTGCCGACGACTACATCAAGATCAAGCACAAGAACCCCAAGGGCCTGCCGGCGCGGAAGAAATATTTCTGGCTGTCGCTGGCCGGCTTTGGCGTGGCCACGCTGATCTTCGCCACGGCGAAGACGCCGCTGGAGACGACGCTGATCTTCCCGTTCGTCAAGGACGTGTCGATCAGCCTGGGCCTGTTCTTCATTCCCTGGGCCTATCTGGTGATCGTCGGCAGCAGCAACGCGGTGAATCTCACCGACGGGCTCGACGGGCTGGCGATCATGCCTACGGTGCTGGTGGCCTCGGCGCTTGCGGTGTTCGCCTATGCCAGCGGCAATGCGGTGATCGCCAAGTATCTCGGCATTCCTTACATCGCCGGTGTCGGCGAGCTGGCAATTTTCTGCACGGCGATTGCCGGCGCCGGCCTGGGCTTCCTGTGGTTCAACGCCTATCCGGCCCAGGTGTTCATGGGCGATGTCGGCGCGCTGGCGCTGGGCGCGGCGCTGGGCGTGGTCGCGGTGCTGGTGCGCCAGGAGATCGTGCTCGCGATCATGGGCGGCATTTTCGTCGCCGAAACCTTCTCGGTGGCGGTGCAGGTGCTGTACTTCAAGTACAGCGGCGGCAAGCGCATTTTCCGCATGGCGCCGCTGCATCACCACTACGAGCTCAAAGGCTGGCCCGAGCCCAAGATCATCGTGCGGTTCTGGATCGTCACGCTGATTCTGGTGCTGGTCGGCCTGGCGTCGTTGAAGGTGCGCTGATGACGGACGCCAGGCCAGCGGCGGCAGGCGAGCGGCATGACGGCGGGCAGCGTGTGCTCGTCGTCGGGCTCGGCGTGTCCGGTGCGTCGGCGCTGCGCTACCTCGCGCGCGAGGGTGCGCAGGTCACGGTCACCGATTCGCGTGCCACGCCGGCGGGCGTGGATGCACTGCGCGCCGCGTTCCCGCACGTCGAATTCCGCCTCGGCGCGTTCTCGGCGCCGCAGCCGCTGTCGCAGTTCGCCTTCGCGGTGGTCTCTCCCGGCATCGCGCTCGACGAGCCGTTCGTGCGCGAACTGGCGGCCGCGGGCGTGGAGATCGTCGGCGACATTGAGCTGTTGGCGCGTGCGCTCGACACGGGGGCGGAGGTGGCGGCGATGCCGCGCGTCATCGGCATCACCGGTTCCAATGGCAAGTCGACGGTGACGACGCTGGTCGGCGAGATGGCGCGCGCCGCCGGCGTGCGCGTCGCGGTCGGCGGCAATCTGGGCACGCCAGCGCTGGATCTGCTCGCCGACGATATCGCGCTGTACGTGCTCGAACTGTCGAGCTTCCAGCTGGAGACGACCCGCAGCCTGCGCTGCACGGCGGCCACGGTGCTCAACCTGTCGCAGGATCATCTCGACCGCCACGGCACGATGGCGAACTATGGCGCGATCAAGGCGCGGATCTATTCCGGCTGCGGCACTGCGGTGATCAATCGTGACGATGCGGCGGTG
>JBFHQK010000197.1:0-5454 GCA_041592255.1 Fontimonas sp. | reverse complement strand
CGCAGAACCGGTGGGGCGGTGACACGGCGCGCCTTGGGCGCGGCGCCGGCAGAACGCTGAGCGGGCAGCGCGGCGCGCAAAAAAAGCGGCCGGCACGGCCGGCCGCTTCAGGTTCCGACGAGGCGCCGGATTACTTCTTGCTGTCGCCCTTCTCGACCGAGATCAGCTCGACTTCGAACACCAGCGTTTCGTTGGGGCCGATCTTGACGCCGGCGCCACGCTCGCCGTAGGCGAGATTCGACGGGATGAAGAACTTGTACTTCGAGCCCGGCGTCATCAGCTGCACGCCCTCGGTCCAGCCCGGAATCACGTTGGCGAGCGGGAAGGTCACCGGCTGGCCGCGCGAATAGGAGCTGTCGAACTCCTCGCCGCTGATCAGCGTGCCCTTGTAGTGCACGGTGACGCGGTCTTCCGCCGTCGGCTTGCTGCCCTTGCCTTCGGTGAGCACTTCGTACTGCAGCCCGGAGGCCGTGGTCTTCACGCCTTCCTTCTTGCCGTTCTCGGCGAGGAAGGCATCGCCCTCCGCCTTGGCCTTCTCGGCCTGCGCGGCGCGCTCCTGCTGCTGGCGCTCCTGCATCTTGCGCGCGACCGTGTTCTTGATTTCCTCGCGGGCGGCGTCGTCGAGCTTGGGCGTGGTGCCGGCAAAGGCGTCGTCGAGGCCGGCCTTGAGCGCGGCGATGTCGACGTCCTGCTTGACCGGCTGCAGCGACTTGCCGAGATCGACGCCGATGGCGTAGCCGAACTTCTGGGCGTCGGTATCCAGCACCGCGGCGCCGCCGGCGCCATCTTCCTGCTTGGCGCAGGCCGCAACCAGCATCAGTGCCAGTGCCGACGCGGTCAAACGAAATGACATGTTCATGGTTCCCCGGGCATACAAAATAAGGGGCTCAAGTGCCCCAGGCGGCGCCATTATAGACAGGGCCGATGGCGGTGTTCAGGCTGTTCCGGCGCCGGTTTCGGCCGGCGTGTCGGACTGCCTGCGACGCGACAGCAGCTGCAGCAGCATCTGCCGCGACTCGTCGGACAGCAGTTCCTGCGAGCGCTCGGCAATGCGGTCGATGCGGGCATCGACCGCCAGCGACTGCTCGCCGGTCTCGGTGACCAGGCCGATGTCAATCAGCGTATTCAGGTAACCGCGGAACAGGGCTTTGTCGAAGAACTCGGGAGCGTCGCGGCCGGTGAGGATGGCCATGCGTTCCGCCATCAGGCGGCAGTCCTCCTCGAAGCGGTTGCGCTTGAGGTCCTGCTGGGTGCGCCGTTCCTCGGCCAGCAGCAGGGCGGTCATGCAGTAGCGCTCGAGGGTTTCGCCGAGCATGCGGCCGAGCATCGCCAGCGTCGAGTACGCCGGCTGGCCGGCATCCGGTCGGCGCAGGCGGTCGCCCTCCCGCGTCAGCAGGCCCAGCTGCAGCATCACGTCGAGCCAGCGCCGGGTGACGCCTTCGGTCTCCTCGGCGGACCAGCGCAGGAAGAACTCGGTGCGCAGGAATGGATACAGCGCGCGGACTGCGGTGACGACGATGTCGTCGCTGAGCAGCAGACGGGTGCGGAACAGGTTGGCAATCAGCGAGGGTACGGCGAACAGGTGCTGGATGTTGTTGCGGTTGTAGGTCAGCGCCACCGCTTCGCGCGCGCCGATGCCGTACAGATCGCCCCAGGGGTGCGGCACCTGCGCGATGCGCGCGATCGGCGCGCTGGCATCGAGAATCGAGCGCGGCGCGCTGTCGGGGATGTACTGATGCGCGCTGTACGGGTTGCCCTTGAGCAGCCAGACCAGGTGGCCGATCTGCTCGACGAACTCGTCCGCGGACACCACGCGCTCGGGCGATGACAGCAGCGCGGCAGCCGCCAGTCCGGTGGGATTGGCCACCGCGGCTTCGTTGATCCGGCGCGTGTTTTCCAGCGCCAGGTCGGCGACGAAGCGCTTGAACCCGGCGGGTGGACCCTCGGCATCACTGGTGAAGTGCTGACGCCAGCCGGGCAGGCTCTGGTCGGCGAAGTCCTGCAGCACCATCGGCTCGCCGAAGTTGATGTACGCCTTGCCGTAGGACTTGCCGAGAATCTTGCCGGCTTTGAGCAGGCCCTCGGCGGACTCCTTCTGCTTCTTGGCGCCGCGCAGTTCCTTGGCGTAGCTGCCGACTTCCCAGCAGCGGTCATAGCCGATGTAGACCGGCACCAGCAGGACCTTGCGCGTGGTCTGGCGCAGGCCGGCCTCGACCACCATCGACAGCAGGCCGGTCTTCGGCGCCAGCAGGCGGCCGGTACGGCTGCGCCCGCCCTCGGGGAAAAACTCGATCGCGTAACCGCGCTGGATCAGCGAATCGACGTAGGCGCGGAACACCGCCGTGTAGATGCGGTCGCCGGAGAAGCTGCGGCGCATGTAGAACGCGCCGCAGCGGCGCAGCAGGCCGCCGATCGGCCAGAAATTGAGGTTCACGCCGGCGGCGATGTGCGGCGGCACCAGACCGGCGTGGTACAGCGAATACGACACCAGCAGGTAGTCCGCATGCGAGCGGTGTGCAGGCATGTAGACGATTTCATAATGCTGCGCCCATTCGCGCACGCGCTCGAGACCGCGCACGTCGATGCCGGAGAACACGCGCTTGAACACCACGGACCCGAGGAAGCGTTCGAGAAAGCGGATGCTGGCGGTGGAGTAGTCGGCGGCAATTTCGGCGGCGCATTTGCGCGCGTAGCTGCGCGCCTGGTCGGCGCTCAGCGACGGCCCGCTCTCGCGCTCGATGGCTTTCTGCACGCCCGGGGTGGCGAGCAGGGATTCGATGACGACGTGGCGCCGCAGCAGCGTCGGTCCCAGCGCGGCGGTGCGCGCGCGCAGGAAATGGAAGTGCAGCGCACGGATCAGCTTGCGGATCGAGACGCTGGCATCGGGGGTCTTGTCGAGCGTTTCGCGGAACGACAGCGGCAGCCCGAAATTGGCGAAGACATTGCGGCCGTTGGCCAGCATGATGAAGAACTTGCGCACCCGCCCGGCCTGGACGCTGTCGGCGAAGATGAGCTTGAACCAGCTGGTCTCGGAGCCGGGGTCGCGGCCCCAGAAAATCGACACCGGCACGATCTGCGCCTCGAACGACTGGGTGGCGACGCCGGTTTCGATCAGGCTCAGCAGCGCGGTCGGGCGCACGCGCGTTTCCAGCAGGGCCGGCATGTAGACCACGCCGGCGCGCTCGGGGGTGGGAAAGTTCGAGCCGGTACGGTTGGGCTTGGGCAGGCCGGTGTCCCGGCAGATGCGGTCGAGGACAAAGAAGTCGACCCACGAGCGGTTCGACAGCACGTAGACCACCGGCTTGGCCGGGTCCAGCGTCAGTCCGGCGATCAGCGGCTGCGGCGCCGTGCGATAGCGGATCAGCCGGTAGAACGGGCGAAACAGCAACGACACGAGTTCATATAACGCCCGATTGAGCAATGCGCGCATGCTTCTCCCTGTCCCAAATCCGGGCGCCCCGGTCCAACGCGCGATGTCTCGCCGCGTCTCGTTCTGATCCAATGGCGGCAGTTTAGCGCAGGACCTTTTCGCGGATGATACGCAACAACGTCGAATCAGCGGCCGAAACGGGGGCGCGCATGCGCGCAGCGCGGCGGCGCATCGGCCGCTTCGCCCGGCTGCTCGACAGCGGCATCGGCATTCCCGGCACGCGGGTGCGCATCGGCATCGAGTCGCTGATCGGCCTGCTCCCGGTCGCCGGCGACGTGGCCGGCCTGCTGCGGGGGCTGTATTTCCTCTACGAAGGATTTCGTCTGCGGCTGCCCGCGCGTCAGCTGGCGGGCATCGCCGGCCGCATCGTGCTCGATGCGCTGGTGGGTCTGGTGCCGGTGTTGGGTGATGCGGTGGATGTGCTCTACCGCTCCAATCAGCGCAACGCACGCGTGCTGGAAGCGCATCTCGACCAGATGCTCGGTTCGCCGGGGCCAGCCGCCCGCGGGACACCGCGACTGCTGCGCGCCGGCGCGATCGTCGCCGCCGCCGCCGGCGGCTACGCACTGGGGCGCTGGCTGCTTGCTGGTGGATTTCCCGGATGACCCTCGCCGGCCGCGGCGGCATAGTGCGCGCCACCATTAAACACGCGGGACCGGGGCGCGCCGTGCGCCGCGCAGACCCGCATCCGCACAGGGGTGCAATCCAATGAAGCAGCAGATGTGGCTCGGCCATCCGCGGGGCCTGGCAACCTTGTTCATGACCGAGTTCTTCGAGCGCTTCACCTACTACGGGATGCGCGCGCTGCTGATCCTGTTCCTGACTGCGGCGGTGGCCGCGGACAACGCCGGCTTCGGCATCGAACGCGAGTCCGCCGGCGCGATCTACGGCCTGTACACCGGCGCGGTCTATCTGTTCTCGCTGCCCGGCGGCTGGATCGCGGACCGCCTGATCGGTCAGCGCCGCGCGGTGTTCTGGGGCGGCGTGCTGATCACGATCGGTAACTTCACGCTCGCGATCCCGGCCACGCCGGCGGTGTTCTACCTCGGCCTGGCGATCATCGTCCTGGGCGTGGGTCTGCTCAAGCCGAACATTTCGGCGATCGTCGGCGAACTCTACCGGGACCAGCCGGGCGCGCGCCGCGATGCCGGATTTTCCATCTTCTACATGGGCATCAACCTCGGCGCCTTCATCGCGCCGCTGATCGCCGGCACCATCGGCGAGGCCTGGTCGTGGCGCGGCGGCTTCTTCTGCGCCGGCGTGTTCATGGGGCTGGGCGTGCTGCAGTACAAGCTGACCGAGGGCTATCTCGGCGACGCCGGGCTGCAGCCGCATGCGGCCAGCGCCGCGGAGCGCTCGCGCGGCTGGATGCTGCTGGCAGCCTCGGCGGCCGCGCTGCTGGTGCTCGTCGCGCTGCTGTTCACCGGCGTGATCCCGGTCGGCGTGACCGAACTGGCGCAGTACGTCGGCAGCGGCATGGTCGCGCTGGCCTTCGTCTTCTTCGGCTATGTGCTGCTGTTTGCCGACCTCACGCGCGAGGAGCGCGGCCGGGTTGCGGTGATTGCGATCTTCTTCCTCTGCGCGGCGCTGTTCTGGGCCGGCTTCGAGCAGGCGGCGACGACCTTCAACCTGTTCGCCCAGGATTACACCGACCGCTCGGCGCTGGGCGCCTGGTTCCCGGACGCGGTGCATCCGGCGTCCTGGTACCAGTCGGCGAACCCGCTCTACATCATCCTGCTGTCGCCGTTCTTTGCCTGGCTGTGGATCGCCCTGGGCCGGCGCAACCTCGATCCGTCGGCGCCGGCGAAGTTCGGCCTGGGCCTGCTGCAACTTGGCCTGGGTTTCGTGGTCATCATGTGGGCCGCGCAGCTGGTGATTGAGAGCGATGGCCAGGTTGCGCCGACCTGGCTGATGCTGACCTATCTGCTGCACACCACCGGTGAGCTGTGCCTGTCCCCGGTGGGGCTGTCGAATGTCACCAAGCTGTCGCCGCCGCGCTATGTCGGGCAGATGATGGGAACCTG
>JBFHQK010000196.1:0-5457 GCA_041592255.1 Fontimonas sp. | reverse complement strand
GACGACAAGCTGCCCTGAGGCGCAGCGGGCTGAGTCCCGTACGCCGTTGACCGCACGGGCGCAGCAGCGCAGGCTTGACAATGACCGGCGCACACCGCCGGGGGGAGGACGGGGATGCTCCGACTGTCACCGATTGATGCCGCATTCCTGCTGGTCGAGCAGCGGCACATGCCACTGCACGTCGGCGGGCTGATGTTGTTCCGCCCGCCTGAGGATGCGCCCGCGGATTTTGGCGCACAGCTCGCCGAACACCTGCGCGAATCGACTCAGGTGGCGCCGCCGTTCGACCGCCGGCCGCTGCGCCGCTTCGGCACCGGCTTCTGGGAAACCGAGAGCGATTTCGATCTCGCACAGCACTTCGTGCATCTGGCGCTGCCGCGGCCGGGGCGCATCCGCGAGCTGCTGGCGATGGTGTCGCGCGTGCACAGCGCGCATCTGGATCGCGCCTACCCGCTGTGGCGCATGTATCTGGTCGAAGGCCTCGAAGACGGCCGTATCGCGGTCTACTTCAAGATCCATCACGCCGTCGTCGACGGTGTCGCTGCGCTGCGGCTGTTCACCAAGTCGATGTCCACCGACCGCGAGCAGTCGCGCGCGATGCCGGCGCCGTGGGGCATCCGCATGCGCCGCTCCGACGCGGCGCTGCCGCTGCCGGCACCGGCCGTTGCCGGACCGCTGGGCCTGCTCGCCGGTCTGACTCGCAGCGGCTGGCACGCCGTGCCGGCGCTGGCCCACCAGCTGCGCCAGACCTGGAACGACTACCGCGCGCACCATCCGCACCTGGCCACCAGCACCCAGGCGCCGCGCAGCGTGCTCAACCAGAGCGTCACCGCGTCGCGCCGGTTCGCGGCCCAGTCCTATCCGACCGCGCGCATGCGCGCGGTAGCCGAGGGCGTCGGCGGAACCCTCAACGACGTCGCGCTGGCGATGTGTGCGAGTGCGCTGCGCCGCTACCTTGCCGATCTGAACGCACTGCCCGACGAAGCACTGGTCGCCATCGTGCCGGTATCGGTGCGCCGGGACGATGGCGCCAGCGGCAACGAGATCGCGTTTGCGCTGGCGAATCTGGCCACCAACATCGCCGATCCGGTGCAGCGCCTGCTCGCGATCAAGGGCTGCATGGACTACAACAAGGCGCGTTTCCGCGAGATGTCGCCGGCGCAGCTGCAGGCCTACAGCGTGGCGCAGATGCTGCCCGGCGCGCTGCGCTGGCTGCTGCACCTGGATTCAAAACACTTCGTCGCCAATCTGGTGATTTCGCACGTGCCGGGTCCGCGCGAGCCGATGTACTGGCAGGGCTGCGCGCTTGATGGCATCTATCCGGCCTCGGTGGTCGTCGACACGATGGCACTCAACATCACGCTGGTCAGCCGCGCCGACAGCGTCGACTTCGGCCTGATCGCCTGCCGGCGCACGCTGCCGAGCATGCAGCGCCTGCTCGACCACATCGACAGCGGACTGACGGAACTCGAAACCGCGCTCGGATCGGCGCGCGCCACCGGCACACGCCGCGCGCGGCGGCAGCGCATCAGAACACCGGCTTGTTCAGCGTCTGCTTGAGCCAGGCCGCGGCTTCCTTGACACGCTCGGCCGCGGAGTCGGCGCGGAGATCCGCCGCCGATGGGGCCTGGCTGTCGACCTCGGGCCGCATTGTCAGCGGACCCGACAGCTCGACCTTGGGATCCGACAATCGGTGCAGCATGCGCGCAAGATCGGAGGTGTCGGCGAGCCGGATCCGCTTGGGCGGCAGATCGCTGGGCAGGTCGGCGTGGACGCGTCCGTCGAGCTGCTGACGCGCCTGCGCATCGCACTTGCGCGTCATGTACGTGTCCGGCGCCGACCCGTCGCCATGCATGGCGAGGAAGTTGGTCGCCGAGCCGGCGCCGCGGCCCCGCATCGTGCCATCGGACGACAGGATCACCAGGGTTTCGTCGTGGTCCAGATCCGGCACCCGCGCTGGCGCGTAGTCGCCCCAGCCCTTGAAGAAGAACGGAGTCCCTTCCCGCGCACACGACTGGCGGATCGCGCGCACCCACTGCGGATGCATCGGCCTCACGGCCTGGCCACGGAAGCCACCCACGACGACCCAATCGATCATCGGGGTTTCGAGCAGCGGCTGTTCGATCGACTCCCAGCGCAGACGGCCCTGCGCGTCCTGCCCCTGATAGGCCTGCACCAGGCCCTTGAGCGGCCACAGAATGTCGCGGGTTTCCAGCGGCACCTGGTCGAGGCGGATGGGCCCCAGCATCGGCTCGGCGACGACGAAACGCCGCGCTGCGGGCGTCTCGATCAGCTTGCGCACCCGCGCCATGTAGGTCTTCTGGTTCTCGCAGGACACGCCGACATGCACATTGGGCAGCGGCCACCTGAGCCCGCGCATGCGCGCGTCCCAGCGGTTCTCGGCCGCGAGCACGCCCTTGGCGCGTGCAGCCAGATACGCGTGCATGCGTTCTGCACGCTTGGTGAGAAGGTAGAAGCTGTGCTGAGGATGCTGCTGCATCACCAGCAGCACGCGATCGATGAAGCGATCGGGGATCTGCTCGTTAAAAAGATCTCCGGCCGGGGCGACGAGAATGCGTTGGGGCGTCTGCGGCCAGCGGGCCGGTTCGACGGTGACGGCATACTCGTACGCCATCACGTTTCCCCACGACTTCTCGTCGACGTAGTATCCGGTGGAACGGGACCAGCGCTCCCAGTAAGCCCGGGCGCAGCAGTCCTGGCAGGCCGGCGACCCCCCCGAGCAGCCGACCGCCACGTTCCACAGTAACTCACCCCCGGCCAGAGACACCGTGCCGGACAAATTGTCACTTGCGGACCCCCCGCCCGTGACCGGCACCACAAAGTTGTAACCGGGCGGCAAGCCCTGGTTAGACAACTGCATCACACTCCCCAACCACGCTGTATTTGCGCCGAGTGTCGCACGCCGTCGCACCCCATTCTCCCCCCCATCTGGGGGGAGTGACCCGTCAGTACCTTGGCGCCGCAGCAGCCCCGCCGGATCGGCGCGGCGCCGGTGTCACGTATGCTTGGCGGATGGATGCCCGGCCCCGGTCTCACCAGCAGCAGCGACGGCTGGCGCAGGGCGCCGGCAGCGCCGCAGATCAGCCCCAGCGCGGATGCTGAGCCGCCGGCATACACTCGCGCCCACTCACCTGCATCGGCCTGAGATGAACTGGATCGGCACGCGACTGATCAAGCTGTCGCAACCGCTGGCCGCGCTGACCACGCGCTCGGCACACACGGAAGCGCCCGCGGACTCCGTCGGCCTGGACGCCGACGCGGCGGAGCGCATCTGGCGCAGCGTCGAGGACCTGTATCGCACCGGCGCGTACCCGGCGATCACGATCTGCCTGCGCCGGCGCGGCCGCGTGATTCTCGATCGCGCCATCGGGCATGCCGCCGGCAACGGGCCCGAGGATGCGGCCACCACACCCAAGCGCCTAGCGCGCCCGGAGACGCCGATCTGCGTGTTTTCGTCCTCAAAGGCGATCACCGCGATCCTGATCCACAAGCTCGCCGAGGAAGGCGGCCTGCGCCTCGACGAGCGCGTCAGTCGCTTCATCCCGCAGTTTGCCGCCCAGGGCAAGCGCGACACGACGATTGGCGAAGTCCTGTCTCACCGCGGCGGCTTCCCGATGTTCGATCTGCCGCGATCGGAGATCAGCCCGGAACTGCTGACCGACTGGGAGCGCTGCGTCGACCTGATCTGCCGCGCCCCGCCCGCGCACCGCAAGGGACCACGCCTGTCGTACCACGCGATCACCGGCGGCTACATCCTCGCCGAAGTGTTGCAGCGCGTGACCCAGCGGCCGATCGCCGAGTTCCTCGACAGCCGTATCCGCAGACCGATGGGGATGCGCCATTTCACGTTTGGACTCGCCGCCGAGCACCGCGGCGCGGTCGCGCTCAACTACGCCGCCGGCGCGCCGGTGCGCTTTCCGATCTCGCGGCTGCTCGAACGCGCGCTGATGGTGCCGCTCGAACAGGTCGTCGAGATCTCGAACTCGCCGCTGTTCTACGACGCCGTGATTCCGGCCGGGAACCTGTACGCCACTGCCGAGGAGCTTTCGCGCTTTTTCCAGATGCTGCTCGACAACGGTGCCTATGGCACCCAGCAGGTTCTCAAACCCGCCACGGTCGAACGCGCAGTGCGGCCGGCCTGCCAGCTGGCCTTCGACCACACGCTGAAAATCCCGATGCGCTACAGCGAGGGCATGATGCTCGGCGCCAATCCCTTTGGCCTGTATGGGCCGATGACCGGGCGCGCGTTCGGCCACCTCGGCTTCATGAACATCCTCGGCTGGGCCGACCCGCAGCGTGAGCTCTCCGGCGGACTGCTGGTGACCGGCAAGGCGGTGCTCGGCACCCATCTGCTGGCCCTGGGGCAACTGCTGACCACGATCGTGTGGCAATGCCGCGGCTGATCACGCACTACTGAATACCGATGCGAGTTCTCGTTCTGGGCGCCGGGGTGATCGGCGTGACCTCTGCGTACTACCTCAGCCGTCTGGGCTGCGACGTCACCGTCGTCGACCGCCAGGCACAGCCCGGCGCCGAGACCAGCTTTGCCAACGGCGGCCAGATCTCGGTCAGTCACGCCGAACCCTGGGCCAACCCGCAGGCGCTGCGCCGCATCGCACGCTGGCTGGCGCGCGCCGATGCCCCGCTGCGCCTGCACCCCGGCAGCGACCCGCAACTCTGGCGGTGGTGTCTGCAGTTCCTGCGCGAATGCACACCGGCACGCACCCGGCACAACATCCGCCAGCTGGTCGCGCTGGGCCTGTACAGCCGCGCCCAGCTGCAGGCGCTGCGCGCTGACACCGGCATCGAATACGACCAGCGCAGCTGCGGCATCCTGCACATCTACACCAGCGCGCGCGAATTCGACGCCGCGCGCGCACCCGCGCAACTGATGCGCGAGCTCGGCTGCGAGCGCCGCCTGCTCAGCGCCGACGCAGCAATCGCGCTCGAGCCCGCCTTGCAGCCGTTGCGCCATCAGCTCGCCGGCGCCACCTACTCGCCCGACGACGAATCCGGTGACGCGCGCCGCTTCACGGTCGAACTCGCCGCCCGCTGCGAAGCTGCCGGCGTGCGTTTCCTGATGAATCACCACGTCACGGCACTGCGCGCCGCCGGCGACACGCTCGAGCACGTCGAGGCCATTGATGCGAACGGCCAGTACATCCGCCTGCAGGCCGATGCCTGCGTGCTGGCGCTGGGCAGCTACAGCGCCCCGCTCGCGCGGCCCCTGGGGCTGCGGCTGGCGATCCAGCCGGCCAAGGGCTACTCACTGACGATGCCGGTCAAGGACGATCGGCGCGCCTGGCGGCTGGCGCTGACCGATGACGAGCACAAGCTGGTGTTTTCACGCCTGGGCGAGCGCCTGCGCGTCGCCGGCACCGCCGAACTCGGCGCGCAGGATCGCAGCCTCGATCCGCGGCGCTGCGCGATGCTGCT
>JBFHQK010000195.1:0-5563 GCA_041592255.1 Fontimonas sp. | reverse complement strand
GCATCGCCGCCGTCGGCAGCATCGCGATCCGCGGATGCCGGCCGTCGTTGCGCGCGGCGCGGATGCAGGATCAACGCCATCTCGTCTTCAAACGCCTGCACCAGGCGCTGCGGCTCGGGCAGCTGGCGGATGTCCGCCGACACGCCGACGGTGACCCGTCCGGCGTAGCTGAACAGGCTGATGCCGACGCCGATGCCGCCGGCCTGCGGCGGCCAGAACACCATGCTCTTGAGCCGCATGCCGGCCACCCGCAGGGTCAGCTTCGGCCCCGGCAGGTTCGACACCACCGCGGCGGCCTTGCCGGCGAGCAGATGAACCAAGCTTCTCTCCCATGACAGCGGCATGTGTCCGGCCGCGGCCAGACCGACGAGCATCGCCTTGGCCTCGGCAGAGTGCTTCAGCGCCTGCATCCGCGCCGCGACGATGCGCAGCCGCTCGCGCCAGTCGCTCACCCCGATCGGCAGATCCAGCAACACCAGACCGAAACGATTGCCGAGTTCGCCATCGTTTTCAGTGCGCAGGTTCACCGGAATGGACAGGCGCAGGTTCTGATCCGGGTCGAGGTGACCGTCGAGCTCGCGCAGAACGGTGCCGAACGCGCCGGCAAGCGCGGTGAGGAACAGGTCGTTGATCTTGACGTCGAGCTTGCGCGCGCGCGCGCGGATCGGCGCGAATGCGAGCCGGTCGGTCCAGGCGACGCTGCGGTGCCCGGACAGCGAACGGCGCAGCCGCTCGGGATTGTCCTCCGGCAGCGCGAGCACCCGCCCGACCGCGGCCACCGCCTCGCGCCCGGCGCGCAGCTGTGCGCTGACGAATTCGCGGCGCTGCAGGCGATCGAACAGCAGCTGGCCCAGCCGGCCCAGCTGCGCTGCGGTCTTGCCGACGCGCACGATCATGCGCTCGAGCAGGCCCTGATGGTGGCGACGCGCCGCATGCTGGGCGCGGCCGTTGTCGGTGCAGGCCATCAGCACGCCCACCAGCGCGATGCCGTCGGCGAGCGCGTGATGCGCACGGAACAGCACGGTGACGCTGCCGGGCGCACGCACGAAGAAGGTCATGCGCCACAGCGGCAACAGCCGGTCGAGCGGATGCGCAAGTTCGCGCGCGATCGCGTGCGTGAGGTCGTGCTCCGGCGAGTCTTCGGCCAGATGGAAGATGCGCACGTGGTACGACAGCAAGGGCTCGCCGTCCTCGCACCATACCGGCGGCTCCTGCGTCTCGTCGACGCGCTGGCGGAAGCGCCGGTACTCCAGCAGCTTACCGACCATGTGGCGGACCAGCACTTCGAGATCGTCCACCTCGCAGATCTCGAGCACCGCGCTGACCACCATCGGGTTGTGCGCATCGTCCATCTCGAGCCAAGCGCGATCAATCGCGCTCATGGGTTCGGCCTGCAGTGATGTCATGGCGCCCTCCTCCACGAGCCGCCACCATCCTCCGCAAGCCGGCCCGCAGCGATGATCCAGATCAACCGGTGGCGAGTCCCGCTATGCTCTGGCGCGACACCTCTTGCGGGAGCCACGCCGATGCAGTTGCGCGATCATCAGGATTACGATCCGACCTGGGCCACCAAGGCCCGCGTCAAGCGGGCGCCGCCGCAGCGGGCCGATGTGGCGATCGTGGGCGCCGGACTGGGCGGACTGACCGCGGCCGCGTATCTCGCGCAGGCCGGGATCCAGGTCGCGGTGTTCGACCAGCATTATGTCGCCGGCGGCTGTTGCACCCAGTTCTCGCGCGGCGGCCCGCGCAACCGCTACAACTTCGATATCGGCCTGCACTACATCGGCGACTGCGGGCCGAACGGTCAGATCCCGCGCATTCTCGCCGGGCTGGGGCTGTCGCTCGACGTCGTGCCGCTGGACCCCGACGGCTTCGACATCCTCGTGTTTCCGGACTTCCGCTTTCCGATCCCCGTCGGGCACGACGCGTTCCGCGAACGTTTCGTGCAGATGTTTCCGCGCGAGCGTCGCGGCATCGACCGCTACGTGCGCTTCCTGCGCGAGATCGATGCGCTGCTGGCGCGCGTGGACCGCAACAAGGGCAAGATGTCGTGGAGCATCGCCTGGCACGCGCTGACCCGCGGCCGGCTGGCCGGCAAGTACCGTGACGCCACGCTCAAGGATCTGCTCGACTCCTGCAGCGCCGATCCGCAGGTGCGCGCGGTGATGGCCGGCCAGAACGGTGACTACGGCCTGCCGCCGAGCCGCGTCAGTGCGGCGCTGCATGCCGGGCTCTCCAACCACTATTTTCACGGCGCGTTCTATCCGCGCGGTGGCGGCCAGGTCATCGCCGACCGCCTGGCGCAGTTCATCGAGGACCACGGCGGCAGCGTGCACCTGCGCCGCGGCGTCGAGCGGATCCTGGTCGAGGACGGCCGCGCAGTGGGCGTGCGCAGCGCCGATCACAAGGGCGCGACGCACGAGCTGCGCGCCAATGCGGTGCTGTCCAACGCGGACCTGCGCGAGACACTGGAGCGGCTGCTGCCGGCGGATGCGCTGTCCCCGGAGTGGCGCTCGCGCAGCCGCGGCTTCGAGATGGCCGCGGCGATCTTCATGACCTGCCTGGGGATCCGCGGCGACATGCGCGCCCGCGGCATGAAGGCGGCGAACTACTGGCAGTTCGACGGCTACGACTTCGAATCGTTCTACGACACCGCCCATGACATGGTGCCGCGCGGCGCCTATATCACCAGCGCGACGATGAAAGACCCGCAGACGCTGCATCACGCGCCGGCCGGCATCAGCAATGTCGAGGCGATGACGGTGCTGTCCGGCAAGCCCGAGCACTGGGGCCTCGATCCGCGCCACGCACAGGATGCGGCGCAGGCGTGGGACTACAAGCACAACGCGCGCTACCTCGAACTCAAGGCGCGCATCGAGCAGGACATGATCACGCGCGTCGAGACCCTGTTCCCCGGCAGCCGCGACGCGATCGCGTTCTGCGAGTCGGCATCGCCGATGTCGCACATCCGCTACACGCGTGCCACCGACGGCACCGGCTACGGGCTGGCGGCGACGCCGGAGCAGTTCTTCGAGCACCGGCCGGGCTACAGCGGACCGCTGCCCGGACTGTTCCTCGCCGGCGCCAGCACGCGCGCGGGTCACGGCGTGCTCGGCGCGATGCTGTCGGGCCAGCGCTGTGCACGCCGCATCGCGCGCGAGCTCGGCGCCCCCCTGCCCGAGCCGGCGTGAGCACCGGCCGCGACGGGCGGCTCGCCCGCTGGCGCGGTGCGCCGCTGCGCGAGGCGGCGTGAAACACCTGCTGCTGATCTGGCACAGCCAGTCCGGCCATACGCATCAGCTGGCGGATGCGGCGGCTGACGGCGCGCGCACGCTGTCCGCCGAAGTCGAGCTGCGGATGCTGCGCGCGGCCGCTGCCGGCCTCGACGACCTGCTGTGGGCCGACGGCCTGCTGCTGGCCACGCCGGAGAACTTCGGCTACATGAGCGGCGCGCTCAAGGACTTCATGGACCGCACCTACTACCCGGCCGAAGGCAGGACCGTCGGCCTGCCCTACGCGCTGATGGTGAGTTGCGACAACGACGGCAGCGGCGCGGTGCGCGCGGTCGAACGCATTGCCAGCGGCTATCAGTGGCGCGCGGTGAGCGCGCCACTGATCAGCCGCGGCGGCATCGCGCCGAACGCGCTGGCCGACGCCCGCGAGCTCGGACAGACGCTCGCGGCCGGGTTGACGATGGGGCTGTTCTGAAGCGCCCGCGCGCGACCTGCGACGTCAGCGCGCGGCCACACCGAAGCTGTAGCGCACCCCCGCCTCGAAGCGGTCGTCGTCGCCGCCCTGCAGCGCCGCCTGCAGATCCAGGCGCGGCGCCACCCGGAACAGCCCGGCGATGCGCAGCGAGGTGTCGCCGCTGTCAAACAGATCGACGTAGCGCAGCTCCGGCGCCAGCTCGAAGGCCTTGGCGAACTGCCAGCGCAGGCCGGCGCGCAGGCCATAGCCGGTGTCATCGGCGCGACCGGCATCGGCATGCTCGAGGGTGGCGCCGGCGAGCCAGTCCAGGCCGCGGGCCAGCGGCGCGTGATACACCGCCCCGCCGCTGAACTGCTCGAAGTCGCCGGTGTCGGTGAATTCACCAATCAACGCGACCTGGGGATGGACCGCGCCCGAGCCGGCGATGCGCAGCCCGGAATCATCGGCGAGGCCATTGTCACGGGCGATGAAGCCGCCCTCGACATAGCTGTAATCCATGGCCAGCGCCGCGCCGGGCAGCGCCAGCGCGGCGAATGCGACCCTGCTCCATCTGCCACCGTGTCCAGTCATCTTCGTGTCTCTAGTGAGGGGGGACTGATTGTGCGCGCGCCAGACTGCCCGGCGGAAGCTGAGCGGTGCGTGAACGCCTGTGCGCGCCCGCGATCACCCGCTCGCGGGCGCCGGCACAAGCGGGCCAGCCTTGGGCATAATCCGCCGCTCGCCATCGGTTCCACCCATGCCTCGCAATATCCTGCTGCGCCGCTCCCCGATTCACGGCAACGGCGTCTTCGCCGCGCGCGACCTGCCCAAGGGACTGCGCGTGATCCAGTACCGCGGCACCCTGCGTCCGCACGACGAGATCGACCGCTGCTACGGCGGCGACGCCGACAGCGGGCATACCTTCCTGTTCACGCTCAATGACGACTGGGTGATCGACGCCAATGTCGGCGGCAACACCGCGCGCTGGATCAACTACAGCTGCGATCCGAACTGCGAGGCGGTGCTGCACGAAGCCGCCGACGGCGATCGACGCAAGGATCGCGTCTTCATCGAAACCACCCGCGCGATCAAGGCCGGCGAGGAGCTGACCTACGACTACGGCATCACGCTCGACGAGCCGCACACCGCACGCCTGAAGAAGATCTGGGCCTGCCGCTGCGGCGCGAAGGACTGCAGCGGCACGATGCTCAAACCCAAGCGCGCGCGGCAGAAAACCCGGGCGAGCTGAGGCTCAGGTGCGCCGCCAGCGCCACAGCATCGTGGCCAGCCAGGTGGCGAAGCCGACACAAAACAGGTTGATCGCCACTTCCGCCGCCATCGCCGCCGAGCGCAGCGCGTACATGCCGTTCCAGAGGTTGTAGGCGACGTCGATCAAGCCGAGGAAGTAGAACCCGCCGGCAGCGAGCAGACCCCACAGCAGCGCGCTGTCGCGGCCGCGCTGCAGCTGCACGGCGCAGAGTGCGGCACACAGTGCGACGAAGCCGTCGGGCAGCGGAAAGTTGCGCTCGAAGACGTGATAGCAGGGATCCGCGGCGGCATGCACTTCGCCGCCGCCGAAATACGACAGCCAGTACAGCACGATCCCGGCCACCGCGACCCACAACAGCACCACGGTCACCCGCTGCGACGTCGACCCGTTCATCCCTGCCCCTTGTTGATGACCGGCTCGCACATTCGACCGGCACCGGATTCTAAGCCGCGCCCGCGGCAGCGGACGCCGTTAAGCTAGCCCGAGCCTTCCGCCCGGAGAGTCCGTGTTCCGCATCCGCAAGATTCACGACGAGGTCACGCCGGCCAACTGCGAAGCCATCGCCCAGGTGCGCCGCATCATCCAGGCGCAGTTCCCGACCGCCCG
>JBFHQK010000194.1:0-5569 GCA_041592255.1 Fontimonas sp. | reverse complement strand
TGCGCAGGCGCCGCGCGCCGGTATGCACGCCCGGCCGGCGTGGCGCGTAGGCGGCACGCAGCTGCGCAAACGCGCCGGCGCCTTCGGTCAGCACGAACAGCCAGAGTACCGGCGGGCCGTCGAGTGCGACGATCAGCCACACCAGCAGCAGCGCGACGTAGAGCCGCCCCCAGCCGTCGATCAGCGCGAGCAGGCCGACCGGATGCAGCAGGCGGGCGAGCACCCAGATGCCGACCATCGTGCCGGTGAGATAGACGAACAGCATCTGCATCGGCGCAAACGGCGGCGGGCTGGCCTCACCGCCGAGCCAGCCGTTGATCGCATACAGCGCGGCGATGAAGTACGGCGCCAGCGGCGGCAGCGCCAGCGGCCAGCTGACGGCGGAGTCGACCCAGGCCCAGAAGCGCACCGTGCGCGCCGGAATCCGCGCGTGGCGCGGCACCGGGGCACCGCCGGGGGCAGCGCCGGCGTTCAGGCGCTGCGCACCTGACGCAGGCGCCGCTGCTCGACGCAGTGCGCGAGGTGGCGCAGCAGCTCGGCGGTGTCGTCCCAGCCGATGCAGGCGTCGGTGATCGACTGGCCGTAGGTCATCTGCGCACGCGGGCCGATCTCCTGGCGCCCTTCGACCAGGTGCGACTCGACCATCACGCCGATGATGCGCGCGTCGCCGCCGGCGATCTGGTGGCCGACGTCCTGGCCGACCACGCTCTGGCGCTTGTGCTGCTTGCTGGAGTTGGCGTGCGAGAAGTCGATCATCACCTGCGGCCGCAGGCCGGCCTTGGTCAGCGCGGCGCAGGCGGCGTCGACGCTCTTGGCGTCGTAGTTGGTGCCGGCGCTGCCGCCGCGCAGGATGATGTGGCCATCCTGGTTGCCGGTGGTCTCGAAGATCGCCAGGTGCCCCTGCTGGGTCAGCGACAGGAAGCGGTGCGGGTGCGAAGCCGACATCACCGCGTCGACCGCGACCTTGACGCTGCCTTCGGTGCCGTTCTTGAAGCCGACCGGGCACGACAGCGCCGAGGCCAGTTCGCGGTGCAGCTGCGATTCGGTGGTGCGCGCGCCGATCGCGCCCCAGCTGACCAGGTCGGTCAGATACTGCGGGGTGAGGATGTCGAGATACTCGACGCCGGCCGGCACGCCCATTTCGTTGAGCTGCAGCAGCAGCTTGCGGCCGACGCGCAGGCCCTTGTTGATGTCGAAGCTGTCATCGAGATCGGGGTCGTTGATCAGCCCCTTCCAGCCGACGGTGGTGCGCGGCTTCTCGAAGTAGACGCGCATGACCACGAGCAGGTTGCGCGCCAGCTGCTCGCGCAAGCTCACCAGCTTGCGCGCGTATTCGAGCGCGGCGTCGGTGTCGTGGATCGAGCAGGGCCCGACGATCACCAGCAGGCGGTCGTCGCGGCCGTAGAGGATGTCCTGGATCTCGCGGCGGGCGTCGAAGGTGGTCTTGGACGCCGCGTCCGACAGCGGCAGTTCCGCCTGGATTTCCGCCGGGGTGGCGACTTCGCGGATCGACTTGATCCGGGTGTTCTCTGTGACAAAACGCATGACGCGAGGCTCGCAGCAGCACAAACGGGGCTTGGATGCTAGCAGATGAGGGCGGCGCCAACCTGCGCGGTTCGGACGGGCGCGCCCGTGTCGCGGCGCGCCGGTACGCCCAAAGCCGGCACAATGCGCGGACTCGAATCACCAGGGGGAGCCGATGCGCGGGCAATGGCAGCGCGGTGCGATGGCAGCGGGTGCAGGGCGCGCGCGGTGTGCGCGTGGCGCGGCGCTGGGCGTGGTTCTGGCACTGACCAGCGGCGCGGCGGCGGCACGCGCGCCGTTCGGGTTTGCGGCCTTCAATCAGAGCGCGCTCGCGCGCCATGCGCCGCTGCCGGCGCCGGAGGCCGCCACCGCCGGGAGCGGCGGACGCATCACGCTGGACTGGACCAACGACAACGTGATCGAGCAGTCCGGCGGCGAGACGCTGCGGCTCGACGGCGAGACCCTGCGCATCGGCGTGCAGCAGCGCTGGCAGCGGGGTGATCTGCGCTGGGGCATCGAGCTGCCGCTGCTGGTCACCGGCGGCGGCGTGCTCGACGGCAGCATCGAGACCTGGCACCACTGGTTCGGACTGCCCAACGGCGGCCGCGAGCAGGTGCCGCGCGATGAATACGTCTACCGCTATGTGCGCGACGGCCAGACCGTGTTCGATCTGGGCGGCAGCGATGCCGCACTCGGCGACCTGCGCCTGAGCGCCGCGCACTGTGCGGCGGACGCCGGCTGCTGGCGCGCGCTGCTGCAGCTGCCGACCGGCAACGCCGAGCGCCTGCTCGGCGGCGGGCTGGGTCTGGCCGGCTGGTACGAACGCGGCTTTGCGCTCGACGCCGCCGCGCGCTGGACCGGCGCGCTCGGTGGGGGCCTCAGCGCACTGCGCGGCGACGGTCCGCTCGAGGCCGCGCAGCGCAGCGTCGTGCCCTTCGGCTGGGTGTCGCTGGGCTACGCGCTGACGCCGCGTGTCGACGCTGGCGTGCAGCTCTATGGCCACGGCGCGCTGCACGACGGCAGCCGGCTCGATGCGCTGCGCCGGCCCGGCGGCCAGGTCGTGTTCGGCCTGCGCTACACCGCGCCCGGCGGCGCGCAATGGCGGATCGCGTTGCAGGAGGATCCGGTGACGGCCTCGTCGCCGGACTTCGTCATCCACTGGACGCTCGACTGGGGCGCGGCGCGCTGAGCCGCGTGACCAGCGGTGGCGCTGCGCCCGACCGGTGCACGCCGCGGCGCTTGAGCGCGCCGGCCGCGCGCCGTCATCATCCAGCCTCGCACGACAACGGCTTTTGGGAGACACCGATGAACGCATACCGCGCGCTGATCTGGGGGCTGCTGCTGGCCGCGGGGCCGGCCGCGGCCGAAGGCAACGGTCTGGGCGCGCGCGTGGGCAGCGGCGGCATCGCGCTGGAGTACACGCACGGACTGGGCGAACGGCTCGACCTGCGCGCCGGTTATGCGCTGGCGACGTACCGCGACACCTTCGCGCAGGACGACATCGATTACGAGGGCGAGATCCAGTACGGCGCCGCGCTGGCGATGCTCGACTACCGGCCGTTGGGCGGCGGCTTCCGGCTCAGCGCCGGCGCCTACAGCCGCGCGCCCGAGGTCGATCTGGTCGCCGAAGGGCAGAACGAGGAGTACCAGGTCGGCAACGAGCGCTACACCGCCACCGGGCGGCTCGATGGCGACATCGATCTGGGCGCGCTGGCGCCGTATCTGGGCATTGGCTGGGGCGGCAGCAGCGCCGGCACCGGCTTTGGCCTGAGCTTTGATGTGGGGGTGATGTTTGCCGATGCGCCGTCGGTGTCACTGGCCGCGCAGGGCCGCGCCTGCCGCTCGACGCTGGTGGCCTGCGACCCGGCCGACACCAATCCGCTCACCGGCGGCTTCGACGTCAACGATCCCAGCGACCCGCGCGCACAAGCCTTCCGCACCGAGCTGGAAAACGAGGAGCGCAACGTCGAGGACGAGATCGCCGACCTGCGCTACTGGCCGGTGGTGAGCCTGGGGCTGCACTACCGCTTTTAGGGCTCACTGCGCCATCGGCACAAATCCGGGCTGGCGCGCGACCCGCGCCAGCCAGGCGCCGACCTGCGGATAGTCGTCGAGGCGGTAGCCGCCCTCTTCGGCGACATGGGTGTAGGCGTAGAGCGCGATGTCGGCCACGGTGTAGGCGTTGCCGGCGATGAACGCGGTCTTGCGCAGCTGCTGTTCCATCACGCCCAGCGCGGCGCGGCCCTTGTCCATCGCCGCGCGGATGCGCTCGCGCCACTGTTCCCGCTTGCCCAGGTAGCGCACCCAGAAGCGCACGGTGGCGATGTACGGCTCGTGGCTGTACTGCTCGAAGAACAGCCATTGCAGCACCTGCGCGCGTTCGAAGCGCTGCGCCGGCAGCAGCGGCGTGCCCTCGGCCAGGTAGCACAGCATCGCGTTGGATTCGGCGAGCACGCGGCCGTCGGGCAGCTCCAGCAGCGGCACCTTGCCGTTGGGATTCTTCGCCAGAAACGCCGGCGCGCGCGTTTCACCGCGCAGCAGATCGACTTCGCGCCAGGTGAAGTCGATGCCGAGCTGGCGCATCAGCAGCGCCGGCTTGTAGCAGTTGCCGCTGCCGCTCATGCCGTGAAGGGTGTACATCGCCGATCGCTCCCCGAAGACCGCTTCAGAAGAAATAACGGTACTCGACCTGCAGATAGTCGTCGCGGCGCAGGAAGTACAGCGGATCCTGCGCGTCGGCATCGCTGAACAGGCGCAGCTCGACCGCCAGTTTCCCGGATTCGCCGAGGCGGCGGCTGGCCTCGATACTGCCGAAAACGCCGCCGCGCTGCACATCGACGATGCCGCCGGCGAGGATCTCGGTACCGACGACATCGTTGGCGGCCAGGCGCGCGCCGACGAACAGGTCGCGCTGGAACGGCGTCGGCGCATCGGCGCCGCGGCTGTCCCACAGCGCTTCCATCAGCGGGCCCACGTCCCAGGCGCTGTCGAACACGCCGGTGAAGGTGTATTCGAAACCGGCGACCGCGGCCTGGTAGTCCTCGGCGCGGCTGTGCTGGTGCAGCGCCTCGAGCTTCCAGATCCAGCCGCCGCTGACGACATTGACGTCCACGCCGGTCTGTTCGATCAGATCGTAGACCGGCACCAGCACCGGCCCGGCCGAACCCAGCGCCGGCGTCAGGCGCGGCGCGCGCGCGGTGCCGGAGAAGTGCGACAGACCCAGATCCATCTGGCCGGTCGACAGGCTCCAGCGCAGTGCGTAGTCGACGTGACGCTCAGCGTCGGCCGATTCGTAGACGGTGGCGCCGGTGTCGTAGGGCAGCGGCGCACGCAGCCGCGCCTCGGCGCCGGGCAGGGTGCGCTCGCGGAAATACGGCAGCACGAAGCCGCTGAAGGTGCCCGCGGACGAGGTCCAGGCCAGGTTCAGCATCGGCTGGCCGAGCTTGTCCTCGCCGTCCGGGTTCTCGACCAGATCGGTCTGGTTGATGATGTCGACCAGATGCACCGACTCGGTCACGCCCCAGAACACGCGGCCGATGCCCCAGCGCAGGTCGAAGTCGCCGATGCGCTGCTGCACCAGCAGCTCGCGGATGTCGGCGTGGGTGCGCTCGTCGTCGACCGAGTCCCAGCGCGCGAAGGGCTTGAAGGTGAAACTGCGGCCGCTGCCCCACTCGTAATAGACCTCGGGCAGCGCCGACAGCGACAGCGCGCCGTCGTCATGGCGCTGCCCCGGATGGGCCGGGGCCTGCAGAAACGCCCGACCCTCGGCGCCCAGCTCCAGCGTCAACTCGAGCCGGCCGTCCGCGGCCGCGGCGGCCAGCGGCAGCAGCGCCAGCAGCAACCCGGTGTACTTGACCACGTGCATTCCCCCGTTTGATCGGCTCGCGGGGCACGCACCGCGCCCCGCGCGCCGCATGGACCGCTGCCGCACCTCCACGGTCTACTACGGTGGTCTCCCCAACCAGGGGAGCGCCCTGCCCAAGGTGACCGAGGCCGAGGTCAAGAAGGCGATCAAGAAGGGCGACGACGAAGAGGCTCGAAATCT
>JBFHQK010000193.1:0-5577 GCA_041592255.1 Fontimonas sp. | reverse complement strand
TCGCCGCAACCTTCCTCAACTCCAGCCTGTCCGCGTCCGAATCGGCGCGCCGGCAGCAGGAACTGCTCGACGGACGCATTCCGCTGCTCTATCTCGCCCCCGAGCGGCTGCTGCTGCCGGAGTTCCTCGACGGTTTTCTCGCCCGCCTGCAGCAGCGCGTCGGGCTCTCGGCCCTGGTGGTCGACGAGGCGCACTGCGTCTCCGAGTGGGGCCATGATTTCCGCCCGGAGTACCGCCAGCTCGCCGCCGTGCGCGCCCGTTTTGGCGCGCTGCCGTGCTGGGCCTTCACCGCCACCGCCACCGAGCGGGTGCGCCGCGACATCCTCACCCAGCTCGACCTGCACACACCGGCGATCCATGTCGCCAGCTTCAACCGGCCGAATCTGCATTACGCGGTGCGCGCCAAGGACCGGCACAGCTATGCCGAGCTGCTGGCGCAGGCGCGTGCCGGCGGCTCGGGCATCGTCTACTGCCTGTCACGCAAGCGCGTCGACGAGCTCGCCGCCCGGCTGCAGGCCGACGGCATCGCCGCGCTGCCCTACCACGCCGGCCTGGATGCCGACACGCGGCGCGAACACCAGGACCGGTACATCCGCGACGCCGCGCAGGTGATGGTCGCGACCATCGCCTTCGGCATGGGGATCAACAAGCCCGACGTGCGCTGGGTCGTGCACTACGACCTGCCACGCACCATCGAAGGCTACTACCAGGAAGCCGGCCGGGCCGGCCGCGATGGCGAACCAGCGCGCTGCACGCTGTATTTCGGCGCCGGCGACATCCGCACCGCCGAGTTCCTGATCACGCAGAAACTGCACCCGGACACCGGCGCAGCGCTGGAAGACGAGCAGCGCATCGCCCGCCAGCAGCTGCGCCAGGTGCTCGACTACGCCGAATCCACCGAGTGCCGGCGCGCCATCCAGCTGCGCTACTTCGGCGAGCGCTTCACGCCGCCCTGCGGCGCCTGCGACAACTGCTGCGAGCCGCGCACGCTCGAGGACTGGAGCCTGGAGGCGCAGCAGCTGCTGTCCTGCGTCGCGCGTCTGGCCCAGCGCGGCCAGCGCTACGGCGCCGGCTACGTCATCGATCTGCTGCGCGGCGCCGCCACCGAGAAAATCCTGCGCAACGGCCACCAGCAGCTGTCGACTTACGGCATCGGCAAGCATCGCTCCCAGGAACAGTGGCGGACGCTGGTGCGCGCGCTGCTGCACCAGGATCTGCTCGGCGAATCACAGGACGGCTACCCGGTGCTGCAGCTCAGTCCGGCCAGCCGCAGCGTCCTGCGCGGCGAGCAGCGCGTGCAGATCGCCGTCGCCAGCAAGCCCGAGCCGGCTCGGCGCCGGGAGCGGACACGCACCGCCGCGGCGGCCGGCGCTGGCGACGCGGCGCTGTTCGAAGCGCTGCGCGATCTGCGCCGGCGCCTGGCCGCGGAGCTGGAAGTGCCGCCGTATGTGGTGTTTTCAGACGCCAGCCTGCGCGCCATGGCGCAGGCCCAGCCGCGCGACCTCGACGCCTTCGCACAGATGCCCGGCGTCGGCGACCGCAAGCTGGCGCAGTACGGAGAGACCTTCGTCGCCCTGATTCGCGCTCACGAATCCGCGCCGCCGACGCAGCCTGCACACTGACACACCGCGGCGGGGCCGGCTGGCGCCGCGGCAATAGCAAAAGCGTCATCGCGGGCCGGATAATCGGCCCGGCCTTTCCCATCCCTCAGGAGCCACCCATGAAAACTCTCGGCCGCAAAGTCGCGATCCTCGGCGGCGCGCGCATTCCGTTCGCGCGCTCGAACACCGCCTATGCCACCAAGTCCAATCAGGACATGCTGACTGCCGCGCTCAAGGGCGTGGTCGACCGCTTCCAGCTGCATGGCGAGCGCATCGGCGAAGTCGGCGCCGGCGCGGTGCTCAAGCACTCGCGGGACTTCAACCTGTGCCGCGAGTCGGTGCTGTCGTCGGGCCTGGCACCGGAAACCGCCGCCTATGATCTGCAGATGGCCTGCGGCACCGGCCTGCAGGCGGCGATCAACATCGCCAACAAGATCGCGCTGGGCCAGATCGAGTCGGGCATCGCCGGTGGCGTCGACACGACCTCCGACGCGCCGATCGAAGTCAACGACAAGCTGCGCAAGATCCTGCTCGAGGTCAACCGCGCCAAGACCGGCGCCCAGCGCCTCAAGGCGCTGGCGAAGTTCCGCCCGTCGATGCTGGCACCGGCCATCCCCAGCAATGGCGAGCCGCGCACGCGCATGAGCATGGGCCAGCACTGCGAAGTGATGGCCAAGGAGTGGAAGATCCGCCGCGAGGAGCAGGATCTGCTCGCATTGGAGTCGCACCAGAAGGCGGCCGCGGCCTACGAATCCGGCTTCTTCGATGATCTGATCGTGCCGTTTGCCGGCCTGTCGCGGGACAACAACCTGCGCGCCGAGATCTCGCTCGAAAAGCTCGCGAGCCTGTCGCCGGCGTTCGATCGTAAGTCCGGGCACGGCACCCTCACCGCGGGCAACTCGACGCCGCTGACCGATGGCGCCTCGGCAGTCCTGCTGGCGTCCGAGGACTGGGCGGCGGCGCGCGGCCTCAAGCCGCTGGCCTATCTGACCCATGCCGAAACCGCCAGCGTGGACTTCGCCGGCAGCAAGAAAGAAGGCCTGCTGATGGCGCCGGCGTACGCGGTGCCGCGCCTGCTCGCACGCGCCGGCATCACGCTGCAGGATTTCGACTTCTACGAGATCCACGAAGCCTTTGCCGCGCAGGTGCTGTGCACGCTCAAGGCCTGGGACGACACCACGTTCTGCAAGGAGCGCCTGGGCCTGGACCGGCCGCTGGGCACCATCGACCGCTCGAAGATGAACATCAAGGGCGGCAGCCTCGCCGCCGGCCATCCGTTCGCCGCCACCGGCGGCCGCATCCTCGCGACGCTGGCCAAGATCATCCACGAGAACGGCGGCGGCCGCGGCCTGATCTCGATCTGCGCGGCCGGCGGACAGGGCGTCACCGCCATCGTCGAAGGCGCCTGATCGCAAGCGCGCATGGCATCACCCAAGCCCGGCCGCGTGCCGGGCTTTTTTGTGCGCGCCTGAGCAAGTTCCCACTGCAGGCAGGCCGTGGTGATTGGGCATAATCGGTTCTTTATGACGTGGGGGATGCCATGAAAGTGCTGCGCACGAAGCCGGTCGAAAAAACGCTGAGCGCCGACACCGGCCTCAGACGCGATCTCAACGCATTCGACCTGATGATGCTCGGCATCGGCGCGATCATCGGCGCCGGCATCTTCGTGCTCACCGGCATCTCCGCGGCGACCCAGGCCGGGCCCGCCGTCGTGCTGTCGTTCGTGGTCGCCGGGATCGCCTGCGCCTGCGCGGCGCTGTCCTACGCAGAACTGGCGGCATCGGTCGGCGGCTGTGGCAGCGCCTACGGCTACGGCTATGCCGGCCTGGGCGAGTTCGCCGCCTGGGTCATCGGCTGGATGCTGCTGGCCGAGTACTCGATTGCGGTGGCGGCGGTCGCGGTGGGCTGGTCGGGCTATCTGAGCAACGCGCTCGAGGCGCTGGGAGTGACGGTGCCCGCGATGCTGCTGCACGGCCCGTTCGAGGCCGAGTCCCCGGGCCTGATCAACCTGCCCGCTGCCGCGCTGCTGGTGCTGCTGGGCCTGCTGATCGCAAGCGGCGCCAAGCTCAGCGCGCGGGTCAACACCGTGATCGTCTTCGTCAAGATCGCGGCGATTCTGCTGTTCATCGCCGTTGCCGCGCCGCATGTGGACCCGGCCAACTGGACGCCGTTCATCCCCGACCCCGAGCCGACCGCCGACGGCGGATCGCGCTTCGGCGTGATGGGCATCTTCTCCGGCGCAGCCATCGTGTTCTTCGCCTATATCGGCTTCGACGCGGTGTCGACCTCGGCCGAGGAAACCCACAACCCGCAGCGCGACCTGCCGATCGGCATCATCGGCTCGCTGGTCGTCTGCACCATTCTTTACATCGTCGTGTCCGGCCTGCTGACCGGCATCGTCAACTATCGCGAGCTCAACGTGCCATCGCCGGTGGCGCATGCGCTGCTGCGCATCGGTGAAACCCGCGCCGCGGGCCTGATTTCGGTGGGCGCGATCGCCGGCCTGACCACCGTCTGCCTGGTGATGTACTTCGCGCTGACGCGGTTGATGTTCGCGATCTGCCGCGACGGCCTGCTGCCCAAGTCCCTGGCCACCCTCAACGCCCAGACCGGCACGCCGGTGCGCATCGTCGTGCTGGTCGGCGCGGTGATGGTCGGCATGTCCGGCTTCGTGCCGCTGGACAATCTCGCCCGCCTGGTCAACATCTCGACGCTGGCCGCCTTTGTCGTCGTCTGCGCCGGTGTCATCGCGCTGCGCCGCACGCGCGCAGACCTGCACCGCTCGTTCAAGGTGCCGCTGTATCCGCTGGTGCCGCTGCTGGGCATCGCCGTGTGCCTGTGGCTGATGCTCAACCTGCCGGCACTGACCTGGGTCGCCTTCGGCCTGTGGATGAGCCTGGGCCTGGCCATCTACTTCCTGTACTCCTACTCGCACAGTGAGCTGGCCCAGGCGCATTCCGCCTGAGGCCGGCCGCCACACCGCAGCAGCCCCCGCGCCAGGATCTGAGCCGCAATGGACCGTTTTTTCGCCGCGCTCGACGCGATCAACGCCGTAATGCTCGGCGTGCCGACCCTGCTGTGCCTGCTGGGCGTCGGCCTGGTGTTCACCGTCTGGAGCCGCTTCGGTCAGTGGCGTTCGCTGACCCACGGCGTTCGCCTGCTGCGCGGCAAGGTGCCGGGGGTCTCCGGCGAGGGCGCCGGGGCGCTGTCGCACTTCCAGGCGCTGTCGGCGGCACTGTCGGCCACCGTCGGCCTGGGCAACATCGGCGGCGTCGCCATCGCGGTGTCGATCGGCGGCCCGGGCGCGGTGTTCTGGATGTGGGTGGTCGGGCTGGTGGGCATGGCGCTGAAGACCACCGAAGTCACGCTGTCGCTGCTGTATCGCAATGTCGCGGATCCCGCCAACCCGCACGGCGGCACGATGTGGGTGTGCAAGAAAGGCTTCGCCGAACTGTCGCCGCGGCTGGCCACCGCAGGCGTGGTTGCGGGCACGCTGTTCACGCTGCCGCTGATCCTGTTCGGCATCACCGGCGGCAACATGTTCCAGGCCTGGAATGCATCCGAAATCGCGCGCGCGTACTTCGGCGTGCCGACCTGGATCTCCGGACTGGTGATGGCGATCCTGGTCGGCGGCGTGATCCTGGGCGGCATCCGCCGCATCGGCCAGATCGCCGGGATCCTGGTGCCGCTGATGTGCGGTCTCTACGTGCTGGCCGGACTGTACGTGATCGCGGTGAATATCGAGCAGGTCCCCGCGGTCTTCGCGCTGATCCTGAAAAGCGCGTTCGCCCCGGCCGAGGCCGGGGGTGCGTTCATCGGCGCGAGCCTGGGCACGGCCTTCATCTTCGGCATGAAGCGCGCGCTGTTTTCATCGGAGTCCGGCCTGGGCTCGGCACCGATCGCGCATTCGGCGGTGAAGACCCGGGAACCGGTAACCGAGGGCGTGGTCGCCGGCCTCGAACCGTTCATCGATACG
>JBFHQK010000192.1:0-5656 GCA_041592255.1 Fontimonas sp. | reverse complement strand
GCCACAGCGGCGCGCAATCCCCTGCGCGCCTAGCTGTGGACGACGCCTGCCAGGGCGGCGGCGAGCGCATAGCCGAGATAGGTGCCCAGCGCCAGGCCGAGCACCCCCAGCGCGATGCCGCCCGGCACCAGTTCGCGGTTGTTGAGGACCCGTGCGATCGGCCCCACGAACGGCGGGCCGAAGATCGTTGCCGTCGAGACGATCAGCACGGTATCGAGATCGATGCGCAGCACGACGGCGGCAAGGACATGCAGGCACACCGTGCCGAGCAGGACCAGCGTGCAATAGGCCAGCACGCCGCCGGCCGCCCCGCGCAGGCTGGCGAGATCGGCCTGGGTGCCGATGGCCACGCAGAACACCAACAGCAGGTACTGGCCGGCCTCGTGACTGCCGCGCAGGCGGCGCACACGCGGAAGCCACGAGGCGCCGATTGCGAGCGTGCTCAGCCCGAGAATGACGAAAGGCTCCGACAGGCGCCCGAGCCACAGCTGTGACAGTCCGGCCGCTGCTGCCGCCAGCCCCAGTGCCAGCAGCACCGCCACCGCCGTGCCGATGCGCGACCCGGCCGGCGCGGCGCCCTCGTCGCGCCCTGCGGCGGCGGGATCCGGCACGAATGCGGGCAGCAGGCGCGCCAGCAACGGCCGCGCGACGGTCATCAGGAACAGGAAATAGACGCTGCCCAGCAGCACATCGGCGGCGTTGACCAGCAGGAAGGTGTCGCGCGACACCCCGCGCGCCAGCGCCACGGCGTTGAGATTCGGGCTGCCGCCGGTGTAGACGCCAACCAGCATGCCGGAAATGTCGGCGCGCTCGGCCAAGGGCTGCGGCCAGAACAGTGCCGCGATCGTCGCGCTGAGGCAGACCGCGGCCACGGCCAGTGCCCAGGCCCGCAGCAACGGCCGGCCAAGACGCAGCCACGCGTCCGGTCGGGCGGGAAACAGCAGCAGCGGAATCGCCAGCAGCACCGTGCCCGCGATCACCGCCTCCCCCAGCCGCGGATCGAAGGCCAGTCCCGGCAGCTGCGCCACGCCGATGCCCAGGACATAGCACAGCACCACCGGGCTGACGGCCGCCACCCAGCGCTGCCGCGCCTCGGCCCAGCGCAGCAGCGCCGGCAGCCCGAACCAGAATGCCAGCTGCGCCGCGAGTGCGCCGGTCATGCCGGGGTCGGCACGAACAGCGCGTTGACGTAGAGCTTGAGCAGCCGTGCGCGCAGTTCGGCCGGCAGAGCGTTGAGCAACGCGTTGATCTCGGCCATCCGGCCCGGCAGACCGCGGCCCTGGATGCCGGCCATCGCCAGCATGCCGTTGAGCGTGCGCTCGTCGACCGCGGCCGGATCGAGTCCGGCGAAGGCCGCCGCGATGCGCGCACCGGCGTCGTTGCGCGGCACTGCGCGTGCCTCGGCCACCGCCGCGCGCAGGTCGGCAAGAAACGGCGCTTCGAGGCCGTAGTTGCCGGGGTCGATCGACAGGTGGATGTTCGCCGGATAGTCCTGATAGCCCAGCTGCGGCTGTACGTACCAGCCCCGGTCGCGCATCAGGTCCGCGAGCAGGAAGATGTCGATCTGATTCGAGTTGAAGGCGAGCAGGCTCATGTCCGGCGGCGCCAGCAGCTGCAGCTCCGGAATCGCGCGGATGCCGGCGACCAGCGCCTCGGTGGTGTGCTTGACGCGGCGCGCCAGCTCCAGGTAGCCGGTTTCGCCCAGGTGGCGCAGCACCGCCCAGGCCGCCGCCATCGGACCGCCGCTCTTGGTGCTCTGCACCGTGGTGTTGACCATGCTGTAGCCGGTCCAGGCGGCGCAGGCGAACAGCTGGTATTTGCGCAGCTCGCTGTCGCGGTACAGCACCACCGACGCCCCCTTGGGACAGTAGGCGTACTTGTGCAGGTCCATCGAGATGCTGCTGACACCGGCGACGCGGAAGTCGAAGCGCGGCACGGCCGCGCCGAGGCGCTCGAAGTACGGCAGCAGGAAGCCGCCGATGCAGCCGTCGACGTGCAGCCACAGGCCGTGTTCCCGCGCCAGTGCGGCCATGTCCTCGATCGGATCGATCACGCCATGGGCGTAGGACGGCGCCGAGCCGACCATCAGGATGCACTGATCGTCGATGGCCGCGCGCAGCGCCGCGACGTCGACACGGAAACTGTTGCGGCCGACGGGAATCGGGCGGATCGCCACGTCCAGGTACTGCGCCGCCTTGTGGAATGCGGCGTGCGCGGTCACCGGCAGCAGCATCGTCGGCCGCTTGGCCGCGGGCCGGTGTTCCCGCGCCCAGTCGCGCGCCGCCTTGACCGCCAGCAGGATGCTTTCGGTGCCGCCGCTGGTGAAATTGCCCACGGCCTGCGCGCCGCCGTGCAGATGCGCAACGGCCATGCCGACAATGTCATTTTCCAGCTGCAGCAGGCTCGGAAAGACGGTGGGATCGAGTGCGTTTTCGCTGAGGTAGTCGGTAAAGGCGCGCTTGGCCAGCGCCTCCACCTCGCGTCCGCCGTCGAAGGTGTAGCCGAACACCCGCCCCTCGCGCCACGGCAGGTCGCGTGCGCGCAGCGCATTGAGCTGGTCCAGCAGGGTGTCGGCGGCGAGGCCGTGTTCCGGAATCTTCATGAGAACGAGCAGTCCTGGCAGGGTTGAAAAGTCAGAAGCGGATGGCGAGCGTGGCGTAGAGTTCGCGCCCCGGCATCTGGTGGGTCAGATACGTTCCGGGGAAGAGCGCCGAGTCGATGACCTGGTTGAGCACGCGCCGGTCGCTCAGGTTCTTGCCGCCCAGCGCCAGCGCGACGGCCTCGTCGGCGCGGGCCAGACGCAACTGCGCCGACCAGATCGCATGCGCCGGTTCGTAGGTCGCCGGATCAAGGTCGGTGTCGCTGTATTGACCGCCCTGGTGGCGGATCGACACGTAGGCATTGAGCGTCCAGTTACCCCACGGAATGTCGAGCGTGGGGGTCAGCGTCGCGCTCACCGGCGGCGCGAAGGCCATGCGCCGGCCGCTCAGATCCTGGCGCGCGCCCATGCCCTGGCCCACCGGCGCCGGTGCGTTGGGATAGGCGCGGTAGCGTGCATCGAGCAGGCCCAAGGACGCGTTGAGGCTCAACACCGGCAGCGGCGTCAGCCACTGCAGGTCCAGCTCCAGGCCGCGCGAACGCGCCGCGCCGGCGTTGGTCACGTCGAACAGCACGCTGTTGAAAGCGAGCACTTGCAGCTTGTCGATCTGCATCTCGTAGACGGTCGCATTGACGCCGAGGCTGCGGTCGAACCACTCGCTCTTGATGCCCAGCTCCAGGGTCTGCGCCCGCTCGGGTTCGAACTCCAGATCGACGCCCTTGAACGAGATCGCATTGACGCCGCCGCTCTTGAAGCCAAGCCCCCAGGTGGCAAACACCTGCATCTCGTCGCGCGGGCGGTACTGCAGCGACAGTTTCGGCGACAGCTGCACTTCTGAGCGCTCGATGCCGGGCACGCTGTAGTTTTCGGCCGCCAGCAGCGCCTGCACGACGCACTGCTGGGTCGCGTCGACGGGCACCTCCTGCGTGGCAGTGGCGCTGCGACAGACGCCCTGCCCTGAAGCATCCGCACGCTTGTCCTCGCGCCCCAGCCGCAATCCCGGCGTCAGCGCCCAGCGCGGCCCCAGATCCCAGGTGAACTGTCCGAACAGGGCCAGCGCACGGGTGCTCTGATAGAAATCGAACCGGTAGTAGTCGTCGCCGACGGCCTCGGCGGCCAGCGGCGGCAACTGACCGCCCAGCGCCCCCAGCGCCCCGCCCGGCAGGCCGGACACCGCGCCGCCGCTGAGCAGCTGCTGGGCATCGTTGGTGAGCGCGTAGGAGGCCAGGTCGCGCCCGGCCACGATCGAGGTGTCGATGTGGTAGCCCGCGTCATAGGCGTAGATGCCAGCCACGAACTGCACCCCATCGCGCCAGCCGAACAGGCTGTCGGCGCTACCAGTGACCCGCCACTCCAGGCTCCTCTGATCGAAGTTCTCGCGATCCACCGCCAGTCGGATCAGATCCGCCGGCGACACGTCGAGATCCTGGTACTGCCAGATGTCGAGGCGCGAATAGGCCACCACCACCGTGCTGCTGAGCTGCTCCAGCCCGAGCGCATCACCGTGGTCCCAGCGGGTGCTGGCTGCCAGGGTCGAGGAGGACTTGGTCAGCGCGCCGGCGATGTCGAAGCTGGTGCGGAAGTCATAGGGATCGTCCTCGATCGCCGGATCGAAATTCTCCAGGTAAGCACGCGTGTCCGCGTCCAGATCCAGCAGCTGGCGCGGCCAGAAGTTCACCTCGGTGTCCGAGCGCTGCGCAATCAGCTCCACCCCCACCGCCGCGGTGGGATCGAAGCTCAGACGCAGGCGCTGCGCCGACTGGTCGAGCGTATCCTCGCGGCGGTCGAGCTTGGTGTTGTAGACCCGCCCCTCGCGCCGCGACTCCAGCACCGCGATGCGGGCGCCAACCTGATCATTCAGACGTGCGCCAAAGCCGGCGTCGAGCCGCCGCTCGCCCCACTGCCCCTGGTGCAGCGACATCTGACTTTCGCTGCCGTCGGCCGGCGCGCCGCGGCTGACCACGTTGAACACGCCCGCCACGGTGTTCTTGCCAAACAGCGTGCCCTGCGGACCGCGCAGCACCTCGACGCGCGCCAGATCGAACATCGACTCGGTGAAGTAGGCGCCGCGGCCGAAGAACACCTCGTCCTGCACCAGTCCCACCGAAGGCTCGAAGCTCGGATTGAAGGTGTTGGTGCCAAACCCGCGGATGAACACCTGCGGCGAGCTGGGACTGATCGATTCGACCCGCACGTTGGGCACGAAGGCCGCCGCCTCAGTGAGCGTGGCCACCGCATGGTCCTGCAGGAACTCGCCCTGCAACGCACTCACCGAGATCGGCACATCGCGCAGACCCTGTTCGGTCTTCTGCGCGGTGACCACGATCTCTTCGAGCTGGCGCCGCGCCGGCGCCGGCGCCGGCGCGCGCACCTCGGCCACCGGCGTCTCCCGCGCCACTGCCAGCACCGGCAGCGCCTCCGCTGCGGCTTCGCTCTCCGGCTCGCGACTGCCCGCCGCCTCGCGCTCCAGCAGCAGTTCCAGCTCGCTGTCATCGACCGCGGCTGTCGGCGGCGCACACAGCCCCATCGCCACCGCCAGCAACCCCACGCGCAGTCCGCGGATCTGCGTCACTTTCTTCATCGCTTGGCTCCCCCGGCCGTGCTGACGCTGCACGCATCAACACCGACCCGCCATGATGTAGATCAGATTTTTTCTATTCTTTCTCGCACGTCTTCCGCCCGGCGCCGCTGCAGTCGCACACGGCAGCCCCATCTCCCGCACCCGCTGGCCACGTGCGTGCGGCCAGCGCGTTAGAACGCTACTCCGCAGTCGGCGACACCTGCACCAGCAGCTGACGATTCTTCACCTGCTGGCCGGGCTGCACGCTGACCGCGGCGATGGTCCCGCTGACCGGCAGCGCCAGCTGGAATTCCATTTTCATCGCTTCGAGCACGACCAGCGTCGCACCCTTCTCGGCGCGCTGGCCGACCTGGGCATGCACGGCAACGATCTTGCCGTCGGAGTGCGCCAGCAGCCGACCGTCGGAGCCGGCCGCAGCCGCCTGCGCCGGCGCCAGGGTCACGTCGCTGTAGCCGTGGCACTGCCCTTCGGCGTCG
>JBFHQK010000191.1:0-5672 GCA_041592255.1 Fontimonas sp. | reverse complement strand
GTCGACCGGCGCGATGAAATACAGCTTGGCGTCTGCAGCGGCCGCCTGCGGCAGCGGCGCGGGTGTCCCGGCGCGTGGCGCGGCGGTGGGGGCGGGGTCCGGCTGGGCGTGGGCCTGCGCCACCAGGGCAACCAGGCTCGCGGCGACGAGGCGTAGCGGTTTCATGCGGCGTGTCCGTCAGTTTGGCGAAAAAATCGGCACGGAACTTGCGTGCCGCCGATTCGCAAGATTAGGTGAATCGGCCGCGGATCGCTATACTGCGCGCCGTTTGTGAGGCGCATCCCGGTTTGCGCACTCAGTTCAGCGGCCGGTTTTACCGGCTGCGCTGCCGCAAACTCGCTGGCCACTGTCCCGCGTCCTTCTTATCTCAGCCTGAACCGGCCCCGGCAGCGTCATCGTGCGTGCCAGGCAGGCCCGGCGGCATCGTGCCGCTTGAATGTTCAGGAGTGTGTTGATGTCTTTCGATTCATTGGGCCTCGCGCCGAATCTGTTGCGCGCGGTGGCCGATCAGGGCTATGCGACGCCCACGCCGATCCAGCAGCGGGCCGTGCCCGAGGTGCTCGCCGGCCGCGACCTGCTGGCCGCGGCACAGACCGGCACCGGCAAGACTGCGGCGTTCACGCTGCCGATGCTGCATCGTCTGCACGCGCAGCCCGCGGCGGAGGGCGGCAAGCGCCATGTGCGCGCGCTGGTGCTGGTGCCCACGCGCGAGCTGGCGGCGCAGGTCGAGGAGAGCGTGCGCACCTACGGCCGCCATCTGCCCGGCCTGCGTACGGTGCTGATCTTTGGCGGCGTCGGCATCAACCCGCAGATTGATGCGCTGCGCCGCGGCGCCGACATCATCGTCGCCACGCCGGGCCGTCTGCTCGACCATGTCGGCCAGCGCACGGTGGATCTGTCGCGCGTCGAGTTCTTCGTGCTCGACGAGGCCGATCGCATGCTCGACATGGGCTTCATCCGCGACATCCGCCGCGTCATCGAGCGCCTGCCCAAGCAGCGGCAGAACCTGATGTTCTCGGCCACCTTCTCGCCGGACATCCGCAAGCTCGCCGAAGGCCTGCTGCACGCGCCGGCGACAATCGACATCGCACCGCGCAACAGCGCCACCGAGGCGGTGACCCAGCGCGCCGTGTTTGTCGACAAGGCCGACAAGGCCGGACTGCTGGGTTACATGATCAGCCGCTTCAACTGGCCGCAGGTGCTGGTGTTCACGCGCACCAAGCACGGCGCGAACCGACTCACGGAACGGCTGATCAAGGACGGGATCAATTCCGCGGCGCTGCACGGCAACAAGAGCCAGGGCGCGCGCCAGCGAGCGCTGGCGCAGTTCAAGTCCGGCGAGGTGCGGGCGCTGGTGGCGACCGATATCGCGGCGCGCGGACTGGACATCGACCAGCTGCCGTTCGTGGTGAACTACGAGCTGCCGGCGGTGCCTGAGGACTACGTGCATCGCATCGGCCGCACCGGCCGCGCCGGCGAGACCGGCGAGGCGATTTCGCTGGTCTGCCGGGACGAGTATGCAGAGTGGCGCGGCATCGAAAAGCTGCTGCGGCGCAGTATTCCGGCCTTCGAAGTCGAAGGCTACGTTTCGCAGCCGCGCGCCGAGCCGGCCACCGAGCCGCGCGAACGCGGGCCGGGCGGCGGCGGGCGGCACGAATCCAGTGCGGGGCGGCGGCCCGCGCGTCCGGCTCAGGGGCGTGCAGCGGCGGCACCAGGGGCTGGCAATGGCGAGCGCCGCGGCCAGCCGGCAGCGCGTCCGGGCGCGGAGGGGCGCCACGGACGCTCGCAGCAGCGCTCGCATCAAGGTGGTCGCCATCGCGGCGGCCGCTGATACTTCCACGCAACTATTAGGAGAACCGTATGAAACGTGTCTTCGCCGGGAATCTGCCCGCCGATACCACCGAGCGCGAGCTCACCGAAATGTTCGCCGCCTTCGGCAAGGTTTTCTCGATCAAGCTGGTACAGGACGTGTTCAGCGGCCAGTGCAAGGGCTTCGGCTTCGTGGAGATGGAAGGCCACGAGGCGCGTGCGGCGATTGCCGGCCTCAACGGCAAGGAGCTGCGCGGCAAGCCGCTGAAGGTCAACGAGGAGCAGCCGCGCGACAACAAGCGCGGCGGGCCGCGTCGGCGCTGATCCCGCATCGGGGAATGCAGCAGCCCGCCGGCAGCCTGCCGGCGGGCTTTTTTGTGCGCCTCAGGCCGCTTTGAGGACCCGCGTTCCGGACGGTGCGCCGACGATCAGGATGTCGGCCGGGCGGCGCGCGAACAGGCCGACGCAGACCACGCCGGCCAGCGCATTGATCTCGTTTTCCAGCGACACCGGGTCGACGATATCCAGGCCGCGGACGTCGAGGATCAGGTTGCCGTTATCGGTGGTGACGCCGTCGCGCAGCACCGGGTGACCGCCCAGGCGCGTCAGCTCGCGGCCGATGTAGGAGCGCGCCATCGGAATCACTTCGACCGGCAGCGGAAACTTGCCGAGCACGCCCACGAGCTTGGACTCATCGACAATGCAGACGAACTTGCGGCTGGCGGCGGCGACGATCTTCTCGCGCGTCAGCGCGGCGCCGCCGCCCTTGATCAGCTGCAGATGCTTGTTGGCTTCGTCGGCGCCATCGACGTAGATCGACAGCGTGCCGGTCTGGTTGAGGTCGAGCACGCGGATGCCGGCCTTCTTCAGGCGCTCGGTGGTCGCGTTCGACGATGACACCGCGCCGGCGATGTCCTGGGTGAGCTTGCGCTCGACCAGCAGGTCGATGAAATGATTCACCGTCGATCCGGTGCCCACGCCCAGCACTTCTCCGGGTTCGATGTAGGCGAGGGCGGCTTCGGCGGCTGCGCGCTTGGCGGCGTCCTGGGGGCTCATGCTGTTCTGACTCCGAAGATGGCGGTTCCGACTCGAACCAGGGTGGACCCCTCCATTATCGCGGCTTCGAGATCGTCCGACATGCCGGCCGACAGCGTGTCGAGCGCCAGCCCCTCGGCGCGCAGCGTCTCGAACAGCTGGCGCAGCGCGCGAAACGGGGTGCGCATGTCGGCGGGGTCGGCGGCCGGCGCCGGAATCGCCATGAGGCCGCGCAGGCGCAGGCGC
This sequence comes from Fontimonas sp., assembly GCA_041592255.1. Classification (GTDB taxonomy): domain Bacteria; phylum Pseudomonadota; class Gammaproteobacteria; order Nevskiales; family Nevskiaceae; genus Solimonas. The sequence goes on along the minus strand of JBFHQK010000191.1, from coordinate 2,582 downwards.
GGCAGCGCGGCAATCGCGCGGCACAGCGCCGATGCCTGATCAGGGCTGCAGCCGGACTTGCTGGATTCGGCGGAAATGTTGACCTGGACGCAGACCTCCAGCGGCGGCAGCTGCGGCGGACGTTGCTCGCTGAGGCGCTGGGCGATCTTGAGGCGGTCGACGCCATGCACCCAGTCGAAGCGCTCGGCGATGCCGCGCGTCTTGTTCGACTGAATCGGCCCGATGAAGTGCCAGCAGATGTCGGACGCGGCAAGCCCGGCGCGCTTGTCGAGCGCTTCCTGCAGGTAGCTTTCGCCGAAGTCGCGCTGACCGGCTGCATACGCGGCGAGAACGGCAGCGGCGTCGAAGGTCTTGCTCACGGCCAGCAGGCGCACGCTGTCCGCGGGCCTGCCGGCGGCGTCGCAGCCGCGCCGGATGCGCGCGCGCACCTGGGCCAGGTTGCCGGCGATCTGTTCCGCGAAGTGATCCATGTTGCCTCAGTGGGAAAATGCCGATAACGTCTGATCGAATCTCAAGCCCACCATTAGACAACAAAGCCAGGGAATATCCGCATGGATATCGCGCAGTTGCTGACCTTCAGCGCCAAGCAGGGGGCTTCGGATCTTCACCTGTCGGCGGGCGTCGAGCCGATGATCCGCGTCGATGGCGACGTCAAGCGCATTAATCTGCCGCCGCTGGACCACAAGCAGGTCCACGACATGGTGTACGACATCATGAACGACAAGCAGCGCAAGGCCTGGGACGAATTTCTCGAAACCGATTTCTCGTTCGAGATCCCCGGCCTGGCGCGCTTTCGCGTCAACGCGTTCACCCACTCGCGCGGCGCCGGCGCGGTGTTCCGCACGATTCCGTCGAAGATCCTGTCACTGGAGGACCTCAAGTGCCCGGCGATCTTCAAGGACATTTCCGAGTTTCCGCGCGGGATCGTGCTCGTGACCGGCCCGACGGGCTCGGGCAAGTCGACGACGCTGGCGGCGATGGTCAACCACATCAACGAAAACGAGTACGGGCACATCCTCACCGTCGAGGACCCGATCGAGTTCGTGCATCCGTCGAAGAAGTGTCTGATCAACCAGCGCGAGGTGCATCGTGACACCCTCGGCTTCAACGAGGCGCTGCGCTCGGCGCTGCGCGAGGATCCCGACGTCATCCTCGTCGGCGAAATGCGCGATCTCGAAACCATCCGCCTGGCGCTGAGCGCCGCGGAAACCGGTCACCTGGTGTTCGGCACGCTGCATACCTCGTCGGCGGCCAAGACCGTGGACCGTATCGTGGATGTCTTTCCGGCCGCCGAGAAGGAAATGGTGCGGGCGATGCTGTCGGAGTCCTTGCGTGCGGTGATCTCGCAGACGCTGCTGAAGAAAAAAGGCGGTGGGCGTGCCGCCGCGCACGAGATCATGATCGGCACGCCAGCGATCCGGAACCTGATCCGCGAGAACAAGATTGCGCAGATGTACAGTGCGATCCAGACCGGACAGAAGGAAGGGATGCAGACGCTCGACCAGTGCCTCAAGGATCTGGTGCGCAAGGGCGTGACGTCCATGGAAGAAGCGCGCATGAAGTCCGCGGACCCGCGCACGTTCACTGTCTGAGGCGCCGACGATGGATCGCGAACAAGCCGTCAAGCTGGTGCAGCAGCTCCTGGCGCTGATGAAGCAGAAGGGGGCGTCGGATCTGTTCATCACCACCGGATTTCCGCCCGCCATCAAGCTCGATGGACAGATGACGCCGGTGATGGACAAGCCGCTGCCGGCCGAAGCCTCGGCGATCATCATCCGCTCGCTGATGAATGATCGCCAGATCAAGGAATTCGAAGCCCAGAACGAATGCAATTTCGCCATCGCGCCGCCCGGCATCGGGCGTTTTCGTGTCAGTGCCTTCGTGCAGCAGAACCGCGTCGGTGGCGTGCTGCGCACGATCAACACGGAAATTCCGACGCTCGACCAGCTCGGCCTGCCGCCGCAGCTGGCGAAGATTGTGATGGAGAAGCGCGGGCTGGTCCTGATGGTCGGTGCCACCGGCTCGGGCAAGTCGACGTCGCTGGCGGCGATGCTGGGCTATCGCAATCAGAATTCCCGCGGCCACATCATCACGATCGAGGATCCGATCGAGTACGTGCACCCGCACATCGGCTGCATCATCACGCAGCGCGAAGTCGGCTCCGACACCTTTTCGTGGGAAAGCGCGCTGAAGAACACGCTGCGCCAGGCGCCTGACGTGATTCTGATCGGCGAGATCCGCGCACGCGAGACCATGGAGTACGCGGTCAATTTCGCCGAGACCGGGCACCTCGTGCTGGCCACGCTGCACGCCAACAGCGCCAACCAGGCGCTCGACCGCATCATCAACTTCTTCCCCGAGGAGAAGCGCGAGCAGCTGCTGATGGACCTGTCGCTCAACCTCAAGGCGATCATCTCGCAGCGACTGGTGCGCAAGGAGGGCGGCGGACGGGTCGCGGCACTGGAAATCATGATCAATTCGCCGCTGGTCGCCGACATGATCTTCAAGGGCGAGGTTGCCGGCATCAAGGAAGTGATGTCGCGCTCGAACCGCCTGGGCATGAAGACCTTCGACCAGGCGCT
>JBFHQK010000190.1:0-5687 GCA_041592255.1 Fontimonas sp. | reverse complement strand
GCGGTGCCGTACGCCAGCGCCGCGACCGCCTGCGCGCCGCCGACGGTGAAGACGCGGTCGACCCCCGCCAGATGCGCCGCGGCCAGCACCGCCGGGCTGAGTTCGCCGCCCGGCGCCGGCACCACCATGACAATCTCGTCGACGCCGGCCACGCGCGCGGGAATCGCGTTCATCAGCACTGACGACGGATAGGCCGCCTTGCCGCCGGGCACATAGATGCCGACGCGCTCCAGCGCGCTGATCTGCTGGCCCAGGCGATTGCCCAGACCGTCGGTGAATTCGAAACCCTGCAGCCTCTGGTGCTCGGCGTAGGCGCGGATCCGGGTCGCCGCCTGCTCGAGTGCGTCGCGCAAGCCGCCGTCGAGGCTGTCCCACGCCTGCTGGCGCGCCGCGCGCGGCACCTCGAGCTCGGCCGCATTGACGACGCCGCGGCGATCGTAGCGGTTGGTCAGCTCGATCAGCGCCGCGTCGCCGCGGGCGCGCACGTCGGCGATGATCGCGTCGACCGCGCGCACAACCTCGGCACCGGTTTCCGGCGCGCGGTCGAGCAGCGCGTCCAGCTGCGCGCGGAAATCCGCCGCCGCCGCATCCAGGCGCCGCACTTCAAGCATTGCCGATCACCCCGGCAAACTGCGCCAGCAGGTTCTGGATCGCGGCGTTCTTCATCTTCATCGCCGCCTTGTTGACCACCAGCCGCGACGTCACCTGACAGATGGTCTCGATCTCGACCAGGCCGTTGGCCTTGAGCGTGCTGCCGGTGGCGACCAGATCGACGATCAGGTCGGCCAGCCCCACCAGCGGCGCCAGCTCCATCGAGCCGTACAGCTTGATGATCTCGACCTGCTCGCCCTTCTGCGCAAAATGACGGCGCGTGATCTCGGGATACTTGGTGGCCACGCGCAGGCGGCGCACGCCGTCCGGGCGCGGTCCCTCCTTCTTCGCCGCGACCGACAGCCGGCACTGGGCGATGCCCAGATCCAGCGGCTCGTACAGCGCCGTGCCGCCGTGCTCCATCAGCACGTCCTTGCCGACGATGCCCAGATCGGCGGCCCCGTACTCGACGTAAGTCGGCACATCGGCCGGACGCACGATCAGCAGCGAGACCGCCTTGTCGCGCGAGGGCACGCGCAGCAGCCGGTCGATATCGCCCGCCGGCCCCAGGCCGATACGGCCGAGCAGCGGCAGGCTTTCCTCGAGAATGCGGCCCTTGGACAGGGCGATGGTCAGTTCACTCATGGCGCCGGAGGCGTACAGCGGGAGGGGCGCGATTGTACCGCGATGGCCGCGACGCTCAGTGCTTCTTGCGTTTGTCGCGCAGGAACAACGTTTTCTGCCGGCCATCGGCGGACTTGCGCTCGTCGACTTCGAACAGTCCGGCGGCCAGCACCAGCTCGCTGAGCTTGCGGAAGCCGTAGTTGCGCGAATCGAAATCCGGCGCCTGCTTGCTGATCAGACTGCCGACCGCGCCCAGCCCGGCCCAGCCCTCGTCATCGCTGGCCGACTCGACCGCCTCGCGCAGCAGCCGCACCAGCTTGCTGTCCTGCTTGAGCGCCGCGGCGGTGCGCGGCCTGGGCGCAACGTCGACCTCGCCTTCGGCCGCCTCGCGCAGCACGTCGAGGTAGACGAACTTGTCGCAGGCCGACACCAGCGATGCCGGCGTCTTGCGCTCGCCGAAGCCGTAGACGGTCAGGCCGCTCTCACGGATGCGCGCGGCCAGACGCGTGAAATCGCTGTCGCTGGAGACGATGCAGAAGCCGTCGAAGCGCTGCGTATACAGCAAATCCATCGCATCGATGATCATCGCGCTGTCGGTGGCGTTCTTGCCGGTGGTGTAGCGGAACTGCTGCATCGGCTGGATCGCGTGCTCGGCGAGCACGTCCTTCCAGCCCTTGAGGTTGGGCAGCGTCCAGTCGCCGTAGATGCGCTTGACGCTGGCGACGCCGTACTTCGCGATCTCCGCCAGCAGCGCCTCGGCGATCGCAGGCTGCGTATTGTCGGCGTCGATCAGCACCGCGAGCCGGTCGGGGGAAGCATTGCTCATGGCGCGTCTCCTCGCGGTGAAAGCTTCAGGCGGATACGCGGCGGATGCGCGCGCCCAGCTGCCCGAACTTGGCTTCGATGCGCTCGTAGCCACGGTCGAGATGGTAGATGCGGTCGATCAGGGTTTCGCCTTCGGCAGCCAGACCCGCGGCGACCAGCGCCGCCGAGGCGCGCAGATCGGTGGCCATCACCGGCGCGCCGGTCAGGCGCTCGCGGCCGGTGACGATTGCGGTATGGCCTTCGAGCTTGATCTCGGCGCCCAGGCGCTGCAGCTCGAGCGCGTGCTGGAAGCGGTTCTCGAAAATCGTCTCGGTGATCACGCCAGTGCCTTCGGCGACGCAGTCCAGCGCCATGAACTGCGCCTGCATGTCGGTCGGGAAGCCCGGGTGCGGCATGGTGTGGATGTTGACCGCGCGCGGCCGGCGCTCCTGCATGTCGAGTTCGATGAAGTCCTCGCCGGTGCGGATGCGGGCGCCGGCCTGCTGCAGCTTGACCAGCACCGCATCGAGCAGGCCCGGGTCGGTGTGGGTCACGCGCACGCGGCCGCGGGTCATCGCCGCGGCCACCAGGAAGGTGCCCGACTCGATGCGATCGGGCAGGATCGAATGCTGGGCGGCGCACAGCTTGTCGACGCCCTCGACGACGATCGTCGTCGTGCCGGCGCCGCGGATCTTCGCGCCCATCGCGCTCAGGCAGCGCGCCAGATCGACGACTTCGGGCTCGCGCGCGGCGTTTTCCAGCACCGTCGTGCCGTCGGCGAGCACCGCCGCCATCATCAGGTTCTCGGTGCCGGTCACCGTCACCGTATCGAAAACGATGCGCGCGCCGCGCAGCTTGGCCGCCCGGGCGTGGATGAAACCGTTCTCGACGCTGATCTGCGCACCCATCGCCTCCAGGCCCATCAGGTGCAGGTTGACCGGACGCGCGCCGATCGCGCAGCCGCCGGGCAGCGACACCTGCGCCTCGCCGCGCCGCGCCAGCAGCGGGCCGAGCACCAGAATCGATGCGCGCATGGTCTTGACCAGCTCGTACGGCGCGATGTGGGTGCGGATCGAGCGCGCATCGACATCGATGCGATCGCCGAGCTGCTGCACCGTCACGCCCATCTGCGCGAGCAGGCGCAGGGTGGTCTTGACGTCCTGCAGCTGCGGCACGTTGCTCAGCGCCAGCGGCTCGTCCGACAGGATCGCCGCGCACAGGATCGGCAGCGCGGCGTTTTTCGCCCCGGACGCACGGACCTCGCCGTCCAGCCGCGCCCCCCCCTCAATCAGAAGCTTGTCCATTCCAGGTCTCTTGCTCTCAATTCCAGCCGCGCCCGCCGCACGGATCCGCAGGCGGCTGCTTCAGCCGGCGCGCGTGATCAGACGCAGCGCATGGATCTCGCGGCCCATGCGCTCGCCCAGCGTCGCATAGACCATCCGGTGCTGCGCCAGCGGCGGCTTGCCAGCGAACTGGGCACAGACCACCTCAGCCTCGAAATGCTGGCCGTCGTCGCCGTGAACGGTTGCGGTGGCACCCGGCAGTCCGGCTTCGATCAGTGCCTTGATGTCTTCTTTGGTCATGACTTATTTCTTCAACTTGTACCCGGTCACCAGCATCCACAGACAGACCGCCGACGCCACGGCAAGAAAGCCGGTGCACCAGAGCAGGCTCTGCCAGATCGGCACGTCGGCGTGGCCGAAAAAGCCATAGCGGAACCCGTCGATCATGTAGAAGAACGGATTCAGATGGCTGGCGTGATACCACAGCGGCGGCAGCGCGTGCACCGAGTAGAACACGCCGGACAGAAACGACAGCGGCATGACGAAGAAATTCGTGAACGCCGCCAGGTGGTCGAACTTCTCGGCGAGGATACCGGCGATCAGACCAACCACGGCGAGTCCGGCGCCGGTGAGCAGGAAGATGCTCAGCAGCGCCAGCGGCGACGCGACCGGCAGCGGCACGAACGGCAGGGTCACCGCCAGCATGACCGCAGCGACCAGCGCCACGCGCACCAGTGCCGCGAGCACATAGGCGCCAAACCACTGCAGCGGCCCCAGCGGCGCCATCTGCAGGAACACCAGATTGCCCATCACCTTGGACTGGATCAGGCTCGACGAGGTGTTGGCAAAGGCGTTCTGGATCACCGCCATCATCACCAGCCCCGGCACCAGGAACTCGGTATACGTCACGCCCTCATAGGCCGACGCGCGATCCTTCATCGCCTGGGCAAACACCAGCAGATACAGCAGCGTCGTGATCACCGGCGCGGTCACGGTCTGCCCGAGCACCGATCCGAAGCGCTTGATCTCCTTGTGCAGCAGCGTCACGAAACCGCGCTGGTCCGGGCTCATGCGCCGCTCCGCCGCGCCGTCACCGCTTCGCGCGTCAGGTCGATGAAGATGTCCTCCAGGTCCGGCTCACGGGTGTGCACGTCCTCGATGCCGATGCCCGCTGCGCGCAGCGCGGCGAACACGCCGGCAATCGGATGCCGGCTGGTTTCCAGCCGGAGCTCAACCGCGCCATTGACCTCGCCGGCGACCAGCGGGCGCAGCGCATCGGGCAGCTGCACGCCGTCGGCCAGTTTGAGGCGCAGGAAGCGGAACGGATGGCGCGCCAGCAACTGCTGCGTGGTCTCGATCACCTGCAGCGCGCCCCGATCGAGAATCGCGATGCGGCCGCACAGCTCCTGTGCTTCCTCGAGATAGTGCGTGGTCAGCACCACGGTCGTGCCGTTGCGATGCAGCTCGGCCATGAACTGCCACAGCGTCCGCCGCAGCTCGACATCGACCCCGGCGGTCGGCTCATCGAGGATCACCACCGGCGGCCGGTGCACCAGCGCCTGCGCGATCAGCACGCGCCGCTTCATCCCGCCCGACAGCGCACGCATCGAGCTGTTCGCCTTGCCGGCGAGGTCCAGGCGCTCCAGCATCTCGTCAATCCACGGCCACGCCTCGCGGCCGCAACCGTAGTAGCCGGCCTGAATCCGCAGCATGTCGCGCACCGTAAAGAAAGGATCGAACACCAGCTCCTGCGGCACGACGCCGAGCCGGCGGCGCGCCTCGCGGAACTGGCGCACGGTGTCGTAGCCCATGACGCTGATCTGACCTGCGTCCATGTGCACGAGGCCGGCGATGATGCTGATCAGTGTGGATTTGCCGGCGCCGTTGGGGCCCAGCAGCCCGAAGAACTCGCCCTGCCGGATATCGAAGTCGATTCCGCGTAGCGCGAGGGTCGAGCCGTAGGCTTTACGGACACCGGCGATGGCGATGGCCGTTTGCATAGGTCGGCGATTATAGGGCTTCCGGCGCATGAACCACCGAAACGACAGGCAACACGACTGTGCTCTGGTCTGGTTCCGGCGTGACCTGCGCCTGACCAACCATCCGGCGCTGGCCGCCGCACTGGCGGCGGCACGCACGGTGGTGCCGGTGTTTGTCGCCGATGCGGCGGACACGGCCGGCGCCGCCAGCCGCAGCTGGCTGCATCACAGCCTCGAGCGGCTCGACGCGGCGCTGCGCGCCCGCGGCAGCCCGCTGGTGATCCGCATCGGGCCCAGCAGCGATGCGCTGCGCCGGCTGGCGGCAGAAACCGGCGCCGGCGCAGTGTTCTGGAACCGGCTGCATGAACCGGCGGCCGTCGCCCAGCAGCGCGCCCTCGCCGCGGCG
>JBFHQK010000189.1:0-5687 GCA_041592255.1 Fontimonas sp. | reverse complement strand
CGATCGACATGTACCTGCCCAGCCTGCCGGCGCTGCAGGCGGATCTGGGCGCGGACACCGCGGCGGTGCAGCGCACGCTGGCGGCCTATTTTCTCGGCCTGGCCGCCGGCCAGCTGCTCTATGGTCCGCTGGCCGATCGCTTCGGCCGCCGTGTTCCGCTGCTCGCGGGCCTGATGCTCTATCTGCTGGCTTCGGCCCTGTGCGCGCTGGCGCCGACGATCGAGTGGTTGAGCGCCGCGCGCCTGCTGCAGGCCGCCGGTGGCTGCGCCGGCATCGTCATCACCCGCGCGATGATCCGCGACCGCTTCGGTCCGCAGGAGATGGCGCGCATCCTCTCGGCGCTGCTGCTGGTGATGGGCCTGGCGCCGATCTTCGCGCCGCTGGCCGGGGGGCAGTTGCTGGCGCTCGGCGGCTGGCGCGCGATTTTCATCGCGCTGACGCTGTTCGGGCTGCTGTGTGTGCTCGCCGCCTGGCGCGGACTGCCCGAAACCCAGGCGCACCGCGGCCCGCCGCTGCGTCTGGGCGCGACACTGGCGGCTTATGCGCGGCTGCTCGCCGACCGCCGCTTCATGGGCTATGCGCTGGCTGGCGGATGCGCCAGTGCCGGCCTGTTCGCCTACATCTCCGGCGCGGCGTTTGTCTTCATCGAGGTGTACGGCATCGCGCCCGAGCGCTTCGGCCTCTGGTTCGGTGCCAACGCGGTCGGGCTGATTGCCGCCTCGCAGCTCAACGGCCTGCTGCTGCGACGCTATCGCGCCGAGCGCATCCTGCGCGGGGCCCTGGCGGCGTTCGCCGCGCTGGGCGGCGTGCTGGCCGGCAGCGCGCTGCTGGGCTGGGGCGGGATGTGGGGCCTGGCCGTGCCGCTGTTCTTCTGCATCGCGACGCTGGGCTTCAGCTTTCCGAATGCCTCGGCGGTGGCGATGGCGCCGTTTGCGGAACAGGCCGGACTCGCTTCGGCGCTGATCGGCACGCTGCAGTACACGCTCGCGGCGGGGTCCGGTGCGGCCGTCGGCCTGCTGCACGACGGCACGCCGCTGCCGATGGCTGGCGTCGTCGCGCTGTGCGGGCTGGGCGCGACCGCGGCGTTGTGGACGCTGGCCGGGCGCAGCCCGGCCCCGTCCTCCGCCTGAGCCGCCGGTTTAGCCGCCCGACGTCGTCAGCAGGCGGTCGATCTCGGCGAGGTCGGGGGCCGCCAGGCGGCCGGCGGCGGCCTTGAGCCGCAGCACCGCGAGCAGGTAGTCGTAGCGCGACTGCAGGTAGTTGCGCTGCGCGGCGTAGAGCTGCTGCTGCGCGTTGAGCACGTCGACCGCGGTGCGCGTACCGACCTCGAGGCCGGTTTCGCTGGCTTCGAGCGCGGTGGTGCTGGAAACGACCGCCTGCTTGAACGCCTTGACCCGCGCCGCGCCGGTGAGCACACCCTGGTAGGCGTCGCGCGTGTTGCGTTCGACCAGGCGCCGCTGGCCGTCGAGCTCGGTGCGGCGCTGTTCGCGGGTGGCCGTGGCCTGACGGACCGCCGACTGCGTGGCGCCGCCGGCGAACAGCGGCACCGTCAGCTGCAGGCCGACGGTTTCGGTTTCGGACTCGCCGGAAAAGCGGCTGCCTTCGTTGCTGTAATCCTGGTACTGCGCCTGCGCGCCCAGCGTCGGCAGATGCCCGGCGCGGGCGATGCGGACCTCGCGGCCGGCGATCTCCGCTGCGTAGCGCGCGCTCAATACCTGCAGGTTGTGCTCGCGCGCCGCCGCGACCCAGGCGCCGACGTCGGTGGGCTCGGGCGCAGGCAGAACGAAGCCCTCCTGCAGCGGGGCGATGTCGCCGGCGGCGCTGCCGGTGATTTCGTTGAGCGCCTGGCGCGCCTCCGACAGCACCTGCTCGGCCTGGATCACGTTGGCCAGCGTCAGGTCATAGCGCGCCTGCGCCTCCTGCACGTCGGTGATCGCGGACAGCCCGACCTCGAAGCGCTTGCGCGCCTGCTCCAGCTGGCGCTCGACGGCTTTCTGCTCGGCCTCGGAGGAGCGCAGCGCATCGGTGGCCGAGAGCACGCCGAAATACGCCTGCGCGGTGCGCAGCGTCAGATCCTGCTGTGCGCTGCGCAGGCTGGTTTCCGCCAGTGCCACGCGGTCGCCGGCCTGCAGCAGGCGCTGGAACGAGGCCCAGTTGAACACGGTCTGGTTCAGCGTCAGCGTCAGCCCGCGGCTGGTGGAATCGCGCTCGAACGGCGCTTCGGGTTGACCGAGAAACGCTTCGGTGCCCTTCTCGCTGGACTCGCTGTAGCCGTAGCCGCCGCTGAGCTGGGGCAGCAGTGCCGCGCGTGCCTGTGGCCGCGCTTCGATGGCGGCGTCGCGCGCGAACTGCGCGGCGCGATAGCTGGCGTCGTTCTGCGCCGCGAGATCGTAAATGCGCAGCAGATCGTTGGCCGGCGCGACGGCCGGCGCGGCCAGCAGCGCGGTCATGAGGCAGAGTTGAAGGCGCATGGGACTCCTTAAGAGCGGTTCTTGTTCAGTTCAGTAGCGCGGCACCGACGGGTCCACGTGCGCGGACCAGGCATCGATCCCCCCGGCGACGTTTGAGACCATGGCGAAACCGTTCTGTTCCAGCAGGCGCGCAGCCAGTGCCGAGCGGATGCCGTGATGGCATAGGACGGCGATCGGGCGCTGAGGGTTTAGTTCGCCAATGCGTTGCGTCAGCTCCGGCAGCGCGATGTGGACTGCGCCGGGCACGGCGGCCATGGCGCACTCTTCTGTGCTGCGCACATCGAGCAGCGTCGTCTCGCCGGATGCGAGCTGCTGCTGTAGTTCGTGGACGTCGATGGTCTGCATGGTGGCGCGGGAGTCTAGCATCGGCCGATGGCGGTACCGCGGCCGCGGTCAGTGCACCGTGAAGCGGGTCTGGCCGATCAGCTGGCCGCTCTGGGTGACCACGCGCACCTCCCAGGTTCCGCGCGGATCGGCGGGAAACGCGGTCTTGTGCGACCACGCGCGGTAGCCGGTCTCGCGTCCACCCTGGACCTCGAGGGCGATGACGTCGATACGCCGGCCGTCGTGGACCCAGTGGTGTTCGACGCGCTCGCGCAGGCCGCGCGGGACGCGGATGCTGCTCCAGGCGTAGGCACCGTGAGCCAGCAGCTCAGCGGCGGACACGTCTTCAAAGCCGGGGGCCGGGCGTTTGCCCGCCACATCGACGCCGTGCGTGACCTGCATCTCGGCGACCCACAGCGTTGCCGGTGGAATCGCAGCGCGCACTTGCCAGCCCAGCCAGGCCACGCTCACGCCCAGACTGATTGCAAGCAGGCCGCGCAGTGCATGGCGCGGCAGCAGGGCGTACCAGGCCGGCACGCTGACCAGACCCAGGCTGCCCAGCGCCAGCCACAGGCTTTGCGCCGTGGTCAGCTGCCACAGCATCGGCGCGGCGGTGAGTGCGGTGACAAAGCCGGCGCTGGCGTGGAAGGTCCACAACACGGCGCGGCGCGGCAGCACGTGCCGGTAGTAGAGCGGGTCGATCAGCGAGACCAGCGCCAGCGCCGACATCAGCGCGCTGAACGCCAGCTGCGGTGACTGCCACGCGGTGGTGGCGAAAAAGAAGGGCAGGGTGAAGAACAGGCATTCCTGGTGCATTGCCTGGGTCACGTAGCCGAGCAGCAGCGGCGAGGCGCGCCAGCGCTGCCGGCGCTGGCTCAGGCGCTGCAGCCACGGCTCGAGCAGGGCCAGCAGCCAGGACAGCGGCAACAGGATGACGAGTGCCTGCGCGACGCGCTCCTGGCGCTCGAACAGCAGGAAACTGGCGACGCCGGCGCCGAAGCTGAGCGCGGCGACCGCGTGTTTCCAGCGCTGCCACAGCGCCGGCCCGCGGGGCGTGGCGGCAACCGACGGTGCGGTGATCGCAGCGGCCTCATCGGCGCCGGCGCTCGCCGCGCTGCCGCCAAGGCCGGTCCGCGCCGCGGGCCTCATGCCTGCTGCGGATGGACCAGAGCCGCCAGTTCGGTGCGGCTGTAGACACCGAGCTTGCGGTAGACGCGATACAGGTGGTTGGCCACGGTCGACGGCGCGACGCCGATCTTGCGCGCCGCCTGCTTGAACGACAGGCCCTGGGCGACGCAGTTGACGATCTCGCGCTCGCGCGAGGTCAGGCGGTCGAGCGGCCCGGCCGGCCAGATCGTCAGCAGCGACAGATCGCCCAGCGGCTCGCAGCGGATCATCAGATCCTGGAACGCCACCGTCTGCCCCGGCTCAGTGACTGGCAGCGGCAGCTCGTCGGGCTTGCGTGCCGGGAACCGCTCGTCGAGCAGGTCGAGAAAGTGCACCGTGGCTTCATGGAAGGTGCCGGTGGCATCGACCACCGCGGCGCCGGCCCCTTCGGGGCGCTGTGCATGGGTGCGGGCCAGATGCACGAAGAACGCATGCGAGCCGGCATTGAACAGATGGAAGGTCAGCCGCTTCTGCCGCGCCTTGTCGGCTTCGGTGAAGGGCTGGTCGCGGTCCTTGCGATACAGGGTCACCAGCGAATACAGCCCGGAGCGGCGATCGAGATGCGCGGTGGACAGGATGCGGCTGATGCCGAAGGGCTCGAAGGCCTGGCGGTAGATGTCGGAGTCGAAGAACTCGTCGTCCGACATCACGCTGGCCATGTCCACCGGCGTGTCCAGATTCTGCAGGATGCGCGGGATGATCGGATTGATGCGCGTGGTCGCTTCCAGTGCCTGCGGAAACTCCGCCGGCAGGCCGCTGACCGTGACGGTGTGAAACTTCCAGCGCGTGGTCACGCCGCTGCCCCACAGCGCGCCGTCGTGCGGGATCACCGCCTGCAGCTGCTGCAAGGCCCAGGCGCGGAAGCCGTCGACAGTGGCGGAAAGCCCAGAGCGGTAGAGGCGGGCGATGACGCGGTCGACCGGGTCCAGCGTGTCGGTGTGCGCGATCTTGGGCATGTGGATTTCTTTTAAGCGGTTTTGGTCAGCGGCTCAAGTTGGCGGGTCATTGCGGCCGCGCCCGCGCGCCCGCCTTCCAGCACGCGGAATTCGGGGCGCGCATCATAGGGACGTCTGCGCCGGCGCGGGGCGGGTGCCCGGCGGCTTGCGCGCTGGTCCGGCGGGCGGCGCCGGCGATCCGGCCGGCATGCGCAGCCGCCGGCGTATCGGCTGCCCCCTTGAAACCGTCCGGGGCGTCCCCAACAATTAGCAGCCTTTCATGACGAGTGCTAACAGCGGCCCCGCGGGGTCGGTACGGCGCTCGTCGTTTGAGTGTCAAGTCATTGAACCATCGGGAGATTGTTATGAATCTGCGCCCCCTGCACGATCGCGTGATCGTCAAGCGTCTTGAAGAAGAGAAGAAGTCCGCCGGCGGCATCATCATCCCGGACAACGCGGCCGAGAAGCCGGTCCGTGGCGAAATCCTGGCCGTGGGCCCGGGCAAGAAGGGTGATGACGGCAAGCTCATCGCCATGGATGTGAAGAAGGGCGACGTCGTGCTCTTCGGCAAGTACTCCGGCTCCGAGGTCAAGGTCGACGGTGAGGAAGTTCTCGTGATGCGCGAGGACGACATCATGGCGGTCTTCACCAAGTAAGCGAATCAGCAGAAATCGAGAGGAATTCAACATGGCAGCCAAAGAAGTGAAGTTCGGTGATGACGCACGCGCCCGCATGGTGGCCGGCGTCAACGTGCTGGCCAACGCGGTCAAGGTCACGCTCGGCCCCAAGG
>JBFHQK010000188.1:0-5702 GCA_041592255.1 Fontimonas sp. | reverse complement strand
TGGCGTGAGCTGGTGCCGCTGCGCTACGCGCAGCAGCACGGCCTGACCCTGGAGCACGCGCGCGAGGTCCTGCGCCCCGAGTTCGACAAGGTGATGCACACGCTGTCCTGGTACTGCACGGACTACTGGAGCGAGGTGACCGGCCTGAACATGGCCGCGCTCAAGGCCGAGATGCGTCACCGCATCGGCCCGGTGCCCGGCGCCGAGGCGTTCCTGCAGGCGGTGCGGCGCTCCGGCCGGCGGCTGTGGCTGGCCACCAATGCCCATCCGGACAGCTGGCGCCTGAAGCTCGATTACACCGGTTTCGGGCGCTACTTCGAGCAGGTGATCTGCTCGCACGATTTCGGTTATCCGAAGGAAGATCTGCGCTTCTGGGCTGCGGCGCAGGCAGCGCATCCGTTCAATGCGCGGCGCGCGCTGTTCGTCGACGACAGCATGCCGGTGCTGTCGGCGGCGCAGGCTTTCGGTATCCACCAGGTGGTCGGCATCCGCAAGCCCGACAGCCATCTGCCGGAGCGGCCGATCGAGGCGATGCCGTCAGTGCGCACGCTGGCGGATCTGACGCCGTCGCTGCGTGCCGCGACGGCTGCGACCCTGGACTGACGGCGCAGAGGCGCGATCAGCGCCGTCCGCGCGAGCGGCCGCCGCCGCCACCCCCGCGTCGCGGCCCCCCGCGGGACGGGCCGCCGCGCCGCCGCCCGGGTTCGCGCGGCGGGGCGATGTAGTCCGCCGCAATCAGCGCGTGTCCGCCTTCGAGCTGCGGCAGGCGATTGCCGATGTACTTCTCGATTTCGGGCAGCGAGTACACCCAGGTCTCGCAGCACAGCGAGATGGCGTCGCCCGACGCGCCGGCGCGCGCGGTGCGGCCGATGCGGTGCACGTAATCCTCGGGATCCTGCGGCAGATCGTAGTTGACGACCAGATCGACGCCGGGAATGTGCAGGCCGCGCGCAGCCACGTCGGTGGCCACCAGCACCGGCAGCTTGCCGTCCTTGAACTCTTCGAGCAGGCGCAGACGCGTGCCCTGCGACACATCGCCGGAGAGCACGCGTGCCTCGAAGCCGTTGGCGCGCAGCGCGCGTTCGACGTCCTCGGCCTCGCGTTTGGTGTTGATGAACACCAGCGTGCGCGTGGCCTTGCGGTCGCGCAGCAGGCCGACCAGCAGCGGCAGCTTTTCGTCGTTGGCGACATGGACCATCGCCTGGCGCACGCGGTCGGCGGTGACCTGCTCGGGTTCGATCTCGATCTTCTGCGGGCTGTTCATGTGCTCGTAGGCGAGTTCGAGCACCCGGTGCGACAGCGTCGCCGAGAACAGGTAGTTCCGCCGCTGCGCCGGCGGCGGCATCTTGCGGATCAGATAGCGGATGTCGGCGATGAAGCCGAGATCGAACATGCGGTCGGCCTCGTCGAGCACCAGCACCTCGATCTGCTTCAGCGAATAGGTGTGCTGTTTGAAATAGTCGATCAGGCGGCCCGGCGTGCCGATCAGGATGTCGAGGCCGGCCTCGATGCTCGCGCGCTGCGCCTCGTAGCCGGCGCCGCCGTAGCAGACGGCCATGCGCAGGCCGGTGTCCGCGCCCAGTGCCTCGGCGTCCTTGTGGATCTGCACCGCAAGTTCGCGGGTCGGCGCGAGCATGAACGCGCGCGGCTGCTTGGGGTCATCCTCGGGCTTGCGCGGATGCGTGAGCAGCCAGTGCATCGTCGCCAGCAGGAAGGCGGCCGATTTGCCGGTGCCGGTCTGCGCCTGGCCGGCGAGATCCTCGCCCCGCAGCGCGCGCGGCAGCGCGGCGGCCTGGATCGGCGTGCAATGTGTGTAACCGAGCTTTTCGAGCCCGGCGAGCAGCGTAGGATGCAGATCGAGATCGCGGAATCGGACGTCGGAAAGGTGACTGGGTCGCATGAGCGCTAGTGATTGAGGTCGGGCGGTGCTCTTGCAAGGAGCGGAAGGATCGGCTCAAATAGAGCCTCCACGGCTGCACGGCGAATCTAAAACTGACGCCGCTGTCTCAGCCTGCAGCAATTCCCCGACCGAAAAATCATAACCTTCTGTCGTTTTTTTTGCGCGGCTTGAGGCGTCTGCCCTCAGCCCCGATACGGATCGAACGGGCTCCGCCCCGTGGTCTATCTGTCACCCCGAGGTTCTTCAAACATGAGCGAAAACATCTCAGCGGTCACCGACGCGAGCTTCGAGCAGGACGTCAAGCTGGCCAGCCAGTCGACGCCGGTGCTGGTCGATTTCTGGGCCGAATGGTGCGGTCCGTGCCGCATGATCGCGCCGATCCTGGATCAGGTTGCCGCCGAGACCGCCGGCAAGCTCAAGGTGGTCAAGCTCAATGTTGACGAGAATCCGCAGACCCCGGCGGCGCTGGGCATCCGCGGCATTCCGACGCTGATCCTGTTCAAGGACGGCGCTCCGGTCGCGACCCAGGTCGGCGCGGTGCACAAGGCACAGCTGACCGCGTTCGTGACGCCCCATCTCACTGTCGCCTAATTCCACGAACCCATGAAACACCGTCGGCGCTTCCACCCCGGCAAGAACCGCAGCGGCGGCGGCAACGCCAATCAAGGCGGCGGCGCCCCCGCCGGCGGCTTTCCGGACGATCTCGCACTCGAAGAAGAGATGGCCGAGGCCGAGGCCGAGGCGCTTGCGGTCGCCGAAGGCGGTGCCGGCGCGGCCCGCGGCTTGCCCGGCATGCCTGACGACGGCGCGGCCGACGAAGGCGGCGAGGGCGGCGCGCCGACGCGTCCGCAGGGGCCGGTCGAGCCGCCCAAGATCATCCGCGTTCCCGACCTGAAGCGGAAGACTGCCGCCGAACTGCTGTCGCTGGCCGAATCGCAGGGCCTCGAGAACATTGCCCGCACCAAGAAGCACGACTTGGTGGTGTCGCTGCTGCGCGCCGCCGCGCGTCGCGGCGATCACATCTATACCGAAGGTGTGCTCGAGATCATGTCTGACGGCTACGGCTTCCTGCGTGGCCCCGACAGCTCGTATCTCGCCGGTCCGGATGACGTCTACATCTCGCCGAGCCAGATCCGCCGCTTCGCGCTGCGCACCGGCGACACCATCGCCGGACGCGTGCGTTCGCCCAAGGAGAACGAGCGCTACTTCGCGCTGCTCAAGGTCGACACGATCAACTACGAGCCGCCGGAAGTTTCCAAGCGCAAGGTCAGCTTCGAGAACCTGACGCCGCTGTTCGCCGACGAACAGCTGAAGATGGAGCGCGGCAACGGCACCACCGAGGACATCACCGCGCGCATCATTGACTTGGTCGCGCCGTTCGGCAAAGGCCAGCGCGGCCTGATCGTCTCGCCGCCCAAGGCCGGCAAGACGATCATGCTGCAGAACATCGCGCAGTCGATCGCCGCGAACTACCCGGACGTCTACCTGATCGTGCTGCTGATCGACGAGCGCCCGGAAGAAGTCACCGACATGCAGCGCACGGTGCGCGGCGAAGTCGTGGCCTCGACCTTCGACGAGCCGGCGACGCGCCATGTGCAGGTCGCCGAAATGGTGATCGAGAAGGCCAAGCGCCTGGTCGAGCACAAGCGCGACGTCGTCATCCTGCTCGATTCGATCACCCGCCTGGCGCGCGCCTACAACACGGTGGCGCCGAGCTCGGGCAAGGTGCTCACCGGCGGTGTCGATGCCAACGCGCTGCAGAAGCCCAAGCGCTTCTTCGGTGCGGCGCGCAACATCGAGGAAGGCGGCTCGCTGACGATCATGGCCACCGCGCTGGTCGAGACCGGCTCGAAGATGGACGAGGTCATCTACGAGGAGTTCAAGGGCACCGGCAACATGGAGCTTCACCTCGAGCGCCGCATCGCCGAGAAGCGCGTGTTCCCGGCGATCAACATCAACCGCTCGGGCACGCGCAAGGAAGAGCTGATGATGGATCCGGGCGACCTCAACAAGGTCTGGATCCTGCGCAAGCTGCTGCACGACATGGACGAGATCGCCGCCGTCGAGCTGCTGATCGACCGCATGAAGCAGACCAAGACCAATTCCGCCTTCTTCGACTCGATGAAGCGGAACTGACAGGCCTGCGGCACGCGGCAACAAAAAAGGCGCCCCTGGCGCCTTTTTTGTGCCTGCGCGAAACCTTCAGTCCTCGCGCGCGATGGCGCGAAAGCCGATGTCGCGTCGGTACTGCACCCCGTCCCAGCCGATCTTGCCCACCGCCGCATACGCCGCCTGCTGCGCAGCGCGCACGCTGTCGCCGCGGGCGACGACGCAGAGCACGCGCCCGCCGCTGGTGACGACGCGTCCGTCCTGCTCCGCGGTGCCGGCGTGGAACACCTTGGCGGCACCCAGCTCGGCGTCGAGGCCGTTGATGATGTCGTTCTTGCGCGGCGTGCCCGGATAGCCGGCCGCCGCCATCACCACGCCCAGCGCCGGCTGCGGCGACCACTGCGGCTGCACGGTGTCGAGCGTACCGTCGACCGCGGCTTCGAGCAGGTCGAGCAGGTCGGAGTCCAGGCGCATCATGATCGGCTGGGTCTCGGGATCGCCCATGCGCACGTTGAATTCCAGCACGCGCGGCGCGCCGCTGCCGTCGATCATCAGGCCGGCGTAGAGAAAGCCGGTGAACGGCGCGCCTTCGGCCGCCATGCCGGCCAGGGTCGGTTCGATCACCTCGCGGCAGGCGCGCGCGTGCACTTCGGCGGTGACCACCGGTGCCGGCGAGTACGCGCCCATGCCGCCGGTGTTGGGGCCGGTGTCGCCGTCGCCGATGCGTTTGTGATCCTGGCTGGTGGCCATGACGACGTACTGCGTGGCGCTGGCCACGACGATGAAGCTCGCCTCCTCGCCGGCGAGAAAGTCCTCGACGACGACGCGCGCGCCGGCCTGGCCGAGCATCGCGCCGCCGAGCATTTCGCGCACCGCGGACTGCGCCTCGTCGACGGTCTGCGCAACGACGACGCCCTTGCCGGCGGCCAGGCCGTCGGCCTTGACCACGATCGGCGCGCCGCGCTCGGCGATGTAGGCCAGCGCCGGCTCGATCTGGGTGAACACCTGGTACTGCGCGGTCGGGATGCGATGGCGTTCGAGGAAATCCTTGGTGAAGGCCTTGGATGATTCCAGCTGCGCGGCGGCGCGGCGCGGGCCGAAGATGCGCAGCCCGGCAGCCTCGAAGGCGTCGACCACGCCCAGCGCCAGCGGCGCCTCGGGGCCGACGACGGTGAAGCCGACGCCTTCGCGCTGCGCCAGCGCGACCAGGCCGGCGACGTCGTCGGCGTTGACCGCGACATTGCGGCAGCGCGCCTCGCGTGCGGTGCCGGCATTGCCGGGCGCCACCAGCACTTCGCGCACGCGCGACGACTGCGCCAGCTTCCACGCCAGCGCATGCTCGCGGCCGCCGTTGCCGATAACCAGGACTTTGAATGGATGCGACATGGGGGCGCCCGGGCAAAAAGGGGCGATAGGGTAGCCAATGCGCCGGACAAACAAAAACCCCGCGGCCATGACGGCCGCGGGGTTGCGATGGATGCAGCCTCAGCGCGGATAGAGGGTGTTGCCGTCCACCCGCACCTTGGCGCCCACCGTCAGGCCGCCGAGGTCGGCGACGATGATCCGGCGCTGGCCGCCGTCCTCCATGCCGACGCTGATGTCGTACTGGGTCGTCGAACGCACCCGTTTCTCGACTTCGTGGCCGGCCATGGCGCCCAGAATCGCGCCGGCCGCGGTGGCCACATCCTTGCCG
>JBFHQK010000187.1:0-5737 GCA_041592255.1 Fontimonas sp. | reverse complement strand
GCACCACATGCCCGAACTTGTTCGACAGCGCCATCAGCAGCACGCCGCGGCAGCGCGACTGCAGGTTCTCCTCGGTCAGGTCGGGCGCGCGGCCGGCAAATGTGTCGGCCAGGGTGGTGGCAAAGGCTTCGAAGGCCGATTCGATCGGCAGCAGGCTGTAGCGGATGCCCAGCGCCTCGGCCTCGAGCCGGGCGTCGTCATTCGACATCTCGGCGGTGTAGCGCGACGGCAGCGACACCCCCCAGACGCGATCGGGCCCCAGCGCGTCGGCGGCAATCGCGGCAACGACCGCGGAGTCGATGCCGCCGGACATGCCGACCAGCGCGCCGGGAAACCCATTGCGATCGACATAGTCGCGCACCGAGCGCACCAGTCCCTGATACACCACCGCCTCGATCGCCGCCGGCGCGCGGACCTCACCGTGCAGACGCCGGCCTTTGAGCGTCAGCGCGTAGACGCCTTCCTCGAACAGCGGTGCCGCCAGGGCGACGGCGCCATCGCCATCGACCGCGGTCGAGTCACCGTCGAAGACGACATCATCCTGCCCGCCGACGCAGTTGACGTAGGCAATCGGCAGGCCGGTTTCCGCGACACGCTGTGCGAACACCGCACGGCGCTGCGCGCTCTTGCCGAGGTCGAATGGCGACGCATTGATGTTGAGCAGAAACTCGGCCCCGGCGTCGCGCGCGGCCGCCGCCGGCCCCGGACCCCAGATGTCCTCGCAGATGCACAGCCCGACGCGCACGCCTTCGTGGGTGAAGACCGTGGTCTCGGTGCCCGGGCGGAAATGGCGTCGCTCGTCGAACACGCCGTAGTTCGGCAGCAGCTGCTTGCGCGCACGCGCCACGATCTGCCCGTCGCGAATCACGTAGGCCGCGTTGTAGAGCGTCGGCGACGCGCCGGCGGCGGAACCGTCGGCGTACTCGGGCAGGCCAAACACGAGGGTGATGCCGCGGACGTCGCGCAGCAGACGCTGCACGCCGTCGTCGATCACGCGCGGCATGGCCGAGCGCAGCAGCAGATCGTCCGGCGGATAGCCGATCAGCGACAGCTCGGGACAGGCCACCAGACTCGCGCCCAGCACATCGCGCGCGTACGTGGCGGCGTCGACGATCTTCTGAACGTTGCCCTCGACATCGCCGACCCAGAGGTTGAGCTGGGCCAGTGCGAGCTTCAGTTCTTTAGCCATGCCGATCCCGCACCAGCTGCCCCGACGTTGCCGCGCCGGGGCGGCTGCGCTGCGGACGTTACAGCAGCGCCTTCATCGCCGCGCCGAGATCGGCCGGCGAACGCACGGTCTTGACGCCGGCCGCCTCAAGCGCGGCGAACTTCTCGTCGGCCGTGCCCTTGCCGCCCGAGATGATCGCGCCGGCATGGCCCATGCGCTTGCCCGGCGGCGCGGTGACACCGGCGATGTAGGCCACCACCGGCTTCTTGACCTGCTTCTTGATGAACTCGGCCGCTTCCTCTTCCGACGAGCCGCCGATCTCGCCGACCATGATGATGCCTTCGGTCTGCGGATCCTTCTCGAACAGCTCGATGACTTCGATGAAGCCCAGGCCGCGCACCGGATCGCCGCCGATGCCCACGCAGGTCGACTGGCCCAGCCCGTTCTGGGTGGTCTGGTAGACGGTTTCGTAGGTCAGCGTGCCCGAGCGCGAGACGATGCCAATCTTGCCCGGCCTGTGGATGTGCCCCGGCATGATGCCGATCTTGCACTCGCCCGGCGTGATCACGCCCGGGCAGTTCGGGCCGATCAGCACCGACTTCGGATACTGGTGGCGCAACGTGGTCTTGACCTTGACCATGTCGTTGACCGGAATGCCTTCGGTGATGCAGACGATGACGCCGATGCCGGCATCGGCGGCTTCGAGAATCGCGTCGGCGGCAAACGGCGCCGGCACGTAGATCATCGTCGCATTGGCGCCGGTGGCGGCCACGGCATCGTGGCAGGTGTCAAACACCGGCAGGTTCAGATGCTGGCTGCCGCCGCGGCCCGGCGTCACGCCGCCGACCAGCTTGGTGCCGTAGGCGATGCCCTGCTCGGAGTGGAAGGTACCCTGCTTGCCGGTGAAGCCCTGGCAGATGACCTTGGTGTCTTTGTTGATCAGGATGCTCATCTTCGGATCTCGGATATCTGCGGCGGATCAGGCGCTCTGGGCGAGGGCAACGACCGTCTTGGCCGCCTCGGTGAGATCGTCGACCGGCGTGATCGCCAGCCCCGACGCCTTGAGCATCTCGCGGCCCTTGTCCATGTTCGTGCCCTGCAGGCGCGCCACCACCGGAATCTTGAGCCCGACCTGCTTGCAGGCCTGGATGATGCCCTCGGCGATCAGGTCGCAGCGCACGATACCGCCGAAGATGTTGATGAAGATCGCCTTGACGTCCGGGCTCTTGGTGATGAGCTTGAACGCCTCGGTCACCTTCTCGGCCGTGGTGCCGCCACCCACGTCGAGGAAGTTCGCCGGACGGCCGCCGTGCAGCTTGACGATGTCCATCGTCGCCATCGCCAGACCGGCGCCGTTGACCATGCAGCCGATGTTGCCATCGAGCGTGACGTAGTTGAGGTCGTACTTCGACGCCTCGCGCTCGCGCTCGTCTTCCTGCGAGTAGTCGCGCATCTCGGCAATCGCCTTCTGCCGGTACAGCGCGTTGCTGTCGAAGTTGAGCTTGGCGTCCAGCGCCATCACGTCGCCTTCGGCCGTCACGATCAGCGGGTTGATCTCGACCAGCGCCGCGTCGAGCTCGGTGAAGATGCGGTACAGGCCCATCAGGATCTTGGTGAACTGATCGACCTGCGCCTTGTTCAGATCCATGAAGAAGCCGAGCTGGCGCGCCTGATAGGGCTGCAGACCGGCGGCCGGATGCACGTAGACGTGCTTGATCTTCTCCGGCGTGTGCGCGGCGACTTCCTCGATATCCATGCCGCCGGCAGCCGAAGCCATGAAGACGATGCGCTCGCGCGAGCGATCCACCAGCGCCGACACATAGAGCTCACGCGCGATGGCGGACGGCTTTTCGACCCAGACGCTGTTGATCGGCAGGCCCTCGGCACCGGTCTGCTTGGTCACCAGACGGTGGCCGAGCATCTTCTTGGCCGCCTCTTCGACCGCATCGAAGCCCTCGACCAGCTTGACGCCGCCGGCCTTGCCGCGACCGCCGGCATGCACCTGCGCCTTGACCACGAAGCGCTCGCCACCGAGCTGCTTGGCGGCGGCGCGCGCCGCTTCAGGGCTCTCGGCGAGCTGCCCCTGCGGCACCGTGATGCCGAAGCGCGTGAAGATCTCTTTTGCCTGATACTCGTGCAGATTCATGCCACTTTCCTCGCGGACCCTAGGGCTTTTCGAATGGACTGTCGCGGACGGGGCGGCATTCTCGCTTACCGCTTCGGCGGAAGCAAAAGCGGCTGCGGCCGCGAACCCATTAAAATGACGCAGATCCGAGACCGCCAAGCATGAATATCCTGCGACTCCTGCTGCTGATCGCGGCCGTGTGGCTGGTGTGGCGCATCGTGCGCCAGGTGCGCAGCCAGCTGCAGCCGCCGCGCCCGCCGCCGCCGGCGGAAACCTACGAACCGATGGCGCGCTGCGCCCGCTGCGGCACCCACCTGCCCGCCAAGTCCCTCAACCAGGCGGGTCTGTGCGGCCGCTGCAGTGAGTGAGTCCCCGCCGAGCCCCGCGCCGGCGGCAGCCGCTGCGCCGGAGGCTCGTCCGCGCCAGCTCATCGCCCCCCCGGCGCGCGCGGATGACTGGCGCATCCTCTCGGTACTGGGGCCGTACCGCCTGCTGCTGGTCGCCACGCTGCTGACCCTGTATCGCAGCAAGCTGGCGCCCGATTTCGTCGGCCTGCTGCCGCTCGACGATCTCTATTTCGGCTGTCTCGGCTATGCCCTGGCCGCACTGCTGCTGCTGTTGCTGGGCGCTTTTCGCCGCCCGGGCCTGCAGATTCAGGCGCACATCAACCTCGCCGTCGACACCGGCACCATCGCCGTGCTCGTCTACAGCGCCGGCGGCATCGGCAGCGGCCTGGGCATCCTGCTGGTGCCCCCGGTGGTGGCCTGCAGCCTGGTGCTGAGCCCGCGGCTGGCGACGGTGCATGCCGCTGCCGCGACGCTGGTGATGTTCGCCGCCGAAACCATGCACCAGCTGCAGGCGCAGGCCTGGGACAGCAGCGACTACTCGCAGACCGGACTGCTCGGCCTGATGTTCTTCGCCTCGAGCCTGGTCGCCAACCTCGTCGCGCAGCGCGCCCGGCGCAGCGAGGCGATGGCCGAGCGCGTCGGCAGCGAGTTCATCAGCCTTTCGCGGCTGTCGGAAAACATCATCGAGGCGATGCACACCGGCGTGCTGGTGGTCGACGAGCAGGATCGCGTGCGCGTTGCCAACGCCGCGGCACGACGCCTGCTCGGCGAATCACTGCCGGCCGGAATCGCCGCGGCTCAGGTGCTGCCGTCCCTGGACAGCGCGCTGCGCGCTTGGCGCGACGGCCGCGACGGTCCCGTCCTGCCGATCGCCGACGCGCGCGGCGGCCGCGAGCTGACCGTGCGCTTCACCCGCCTGGGCTGGGGCGCCGAGACCCAGTTGCTGGTCCTGCTCGAGGACGCAGCGCAGCTGCGCGAGCAGGCGCAGCAGATCAAGCTGGCGGCACTGGGCCGCCTGTCGGCCGGCATCGCACACGAAATCCGCAATCCGTTGTCCGCGATCGTGCAGGCCGGCCAGTTGCTGGCGGAATCGCCGTCGTCCAGTGCCGAGGACCGCCGCCTGCTGGCGATGATCCAGCGCCACGCGCACCGCATCGAACGCATCGTACGCGACGTGCTCGACCTGTCGCGCCGCGACCCTTCACGCCAGGTGCCGCTGCGCCTGCGCGAGTGGCTGACGCGCACGGCCGCGCTGTATCACGAAAGCCATCCGCATGCGGTGCGCCCGATCGAGCTGGCCGACGTGCCGCGCGACGTCGAAGTGCGCTTCGACCCCGAGCACCTGCAGCAGGTCCTGTTCAATCTGTGGGACAACAGCTTCGAGCATGGCGAACGCGCCGGCCTCAGCGTCAGCGTGCTGCTGCAGGTCACGCGCAGCGCCGACGGCGCAGCGCTGCTCGACATTTCCGATAACGGACCGGGCATTTCAACGGCGCTGCACGAACGCATCTTCGAGCCTTTCTTCACCACCCACGCCGCCGGCACCGGACTCGGCCTGTACCTGTGCCGCGAGCTGTGCGAATACAATCAGGCGCGACTGAGCCACGTCCCCAGCCGCCACGGCGCCACCTTCCGCATCCGCTTCAGCGCCGTCCCGAATCCAGCGTCCACCGCCGCTGCCGCGCCGCCATCATGAGCTCTCCCTACGTACTCATCGTCGACGACGAGCCGGTTATTCGCGAGCTCGTCGAGATCACGCTCGCGCGCATGGGGCTGCGCACCGATGCCGCAGCCACGCTGCGCGAGGCGCGCGAGCGACTCTCCCAGCAGCCCTTTGATCTGTGCATCACCGACATGCGGCTGCCGGACGGCAGCGGCATCCAGCTCGTCGCCGACATCCAGCAGCGCACGCCCAACACGCCGGTGGCCGTCATCACCGCCTACGGCAACGCCGAAGCCGCCGTCGAAAGCCTCAAGGCCGGCGCCTTCGACTTTGTCTCCAAGCCGGTCGACGTCACCGTGCTGCGCAAACTCGTCGACACCGCGCTCAGACTGCGCGCCAACGCGCCGCCGCGCGACGACTCCGGCGGCCTGCTC
>JBFHQK010000186.1:0-5745 GCA_041592255.1 Fontimonas sp. | reverse complement strand
CGGAGTCCTCGGCGTAGTCGAGGTCGAGCACCGGCTCGCCGCGATAGATGCCCACCGACACTGCCGCCACCTGGCCGAACAGCGGGTCGCGCTTGAGCTGGCCGCGCTGGCGCATCGTACGCACCGCATCCACCAGTGCGACATAGCCGCCGGTGATGCTGGCCGTGCGGGTGCCGCCGTCGGCCTGCAGCACGTCGCAGTCGAGGGTGATGGTGTAGTTGCCCAGTGCGCTCAGATCGACGCAGGCGCGCAGCGAGCGGCCGATCAGGCGCTGGATCTCCTGCGTGCGCCCGGTCTGCTTGCCGGCCGCGGCTTCGCGGCGCGAGCGGTCGTGGGTCGCGCCCGGCAGCATGCCGTATTCCGCGGTCACCCAGCCGCCGTCCTTCTTCCACGCCGGGCCGCGTTCTTCGACGCAGGCGGTGCACAGCACGCGGGTGTCGCCGAAGCTGACCAGCACCGAGCCGGCGGCGTGTTTGGTGAAACCGCGCTCAAGGCGGACGGTACGGAGTTGCGCGGGCGCGCGGCCGGAAGGGCGCATCGGATCGGAAGGCAGCGGACGGCGCGAGAGTATAGCCCAGCGCTCAGCCCCGCCGCGGCAGGCTACGTGCCGGCACCGCCCCGGCGTACCCTATGCGTCATGGATACCGATGAACTGATCGAAACCTTCGAGCTGCTGGGCGACTGGGAGGAGCGTTACCGCTACCTGATCGAGCTGGGCCGCAAGCTGCCGCCACTGCCGGACGCCGAACACAACGACGCCAACAAGGTGCGCGGCTGCATGTCACAGGTGTGGCTGAGCCCGCGCCTCGACGCCGGGCCGCCGGCCACCTTGTCGTTCCTCGGCGACTCCGACGCCCACATCGTCAAGGGCCTGATTGCACTGCTGTTCGCGCTGCTGTCGGGCAAGACGCCGCAGCAGATCCTGGCCACCGACGTCAGCGGTGTGTTCGAGCGCCTGGGGCTGGAGAGCCACATCTCGATGAACCGACGCAACGGCTTCTATGCGATGGTCGAGCGCATCCGCCTGCTGGCGCAGCAGCACGCCGCCGCAGCCTGACGCCGCGGCGCCGGCTAGAATCGCGGCCGACAAGACCGGAGAGGGGATTATGGGAACCATCGTCGCATTCGCGATTGGCATCTTCCTGCTGGTTACGGCGTGGAAGGGCGTGGTCACGGTGCCGCAGGGCATGGAGTACACCATCGAGCGCTTCGGCAAGTACCGCGCCACCTTCGAGCCGGGCTTTCACTGGCTGGTGCCGTACGTCGACCGCATCGGCCGCAAGCTGTCGATGATGGAACAGGTGCTCGACGTGCCGTCGCAGGAAGTCATCACCAAGGACAACGCGATGGTCGGCGTCGACGGCGTGGTGTTCTTCCAGGTGCTCGATGCGCCCAAGGCCGCATACGAAGTGCAGCAGCTGGAAATCTCGATCATGCAGCTGACGATGACCAATCTGCGCACGGTCATGGGCTCGATGGACCTCGACGAGCTGCTGAGCCAGCGCGACCACATCAATGCCAAGCTGCTGACGGTGGTCGACGACGCGACCACGCCCTGGGGCATCAAGGTCACGCGCATCGAGATCAAGGACATCCGCCCGCCGACCGACCTGGTCAACGCGATGGCGCGGCAGATGAAGGCCGAGCGCGAGAAGCGCGCCAACGTGCTCGAGGCCGAAGGCCTGCGCCAGGCCGCAATTCTCAAGGCCGAAGGCGAACGCCAGGCGCAGATCCTCGCCGCCGAGGCGCAGAAGCAGGAGCAGATTCTCGAAGCCGAAGGCCGCAAGGAAGCCGCGTTCCGCGACGCCGAGGCGCGCGAGCGCCTGGCCGAGGCCGAGGCGCGGGCGACGATGATGGTGTCGCAGGCGATCGAGAAGGGCGACATCCAGGCGGTGAATTACTTCGTCGCCACCAAGTACGTCGAGGCGCTGACGCGCATCGCCACCAGCCCGAACGAAAAGCTGGTGCTGATGCCGCTGGAAGCATCCAACGTCATCGGCGCGCTCGGCGGCATCGCCGAACTGGCCAAGGCCGTCGGCACCGCCAAGGCATCGGCATGATCGAGTCGATCGAGTATTGGCACTGGCTGGCGCTGGGCTTCGGCCTGCTGGTGCTCGAGATGCTGCTGCCGACCGAGTTCATCCTGCTCTGGGTGGGCGTCGCCGCAGTGGTCGTCGGCGCGCTGTCGTGGCTGTTTCCCGGCATCGGCTGGCGCGTCGAGTTCATCCTCTGGGGGGTGCTCTCGGTGGCCGCGGTGCTGGCCTGGCGCAAGTACCGGCCGCTGTCGTTTGAAAGCGAGCGGCCGACGCTCAACCGCCGCGGCGCGTCCTATGTCGGGCGCGTGTTCACGCTGAGCGAACCGATGCGCAACGGCATCGGCAAGCTGCGCGTGGACGACTCGCAGTGGCGCATCAGCGGTCCCGACGCCCCCGCCGGCACGCAGGTGCGCGTGGTTGCCGCCGAGGGCGCGACCTTGCGCGTGGAGAAAGTCAATTAACGAACCGGAACAAGGCCTGGGACCGGCGCACGATCGCGAGATTCTCGGCGTGCACGTGTCCGACAAGCTCTACTCGCTGGGCGAGGAGATTGCGCACGCCAGCACCCACGGGCTGGGCATCGTGCTGTCGATTGTCGGCCTGACCGTACTGGTGGCGCGCGCCGCCCTCTACGGCAACGCCTGGCACATCACCGCGGTCAGCATCTTCGGCGCCACGCTGGTGCTGATGTATACCGCCTCGACGCTGTACCACAGCATCCCGCTGCCGCGCGCCAAGCGCGTGCTGCGCGTGGTCGACCACTCGCTGATCTACTTCCTCATCGCCGGCACTTACACGCCGTTCACGCTGATCACGCTCAACGGCGTCTGGGGCTGGAGCCTGTTCGCGTTCACCTGGGGCTTGGCCGTTGCCGGCGTCGACTTCAAGATCTTTGCCACCGGGCGCTTCGAGAAGCTGTCGCTGGCGATCTATCTGGGCATGGGCTGGTGCGCGATCGCGGCGATCCAGCCGCTGCTGCGCAACCTCGATCCCGGTGGCATCGCGCTGATGATCGCCGGTGGCATCACCTACAGCGGCGGCGTTGCGTTCTACACCCGCACGCAACTGCGGTACCACCACGCGATCTGGCACCTGTTCGTGCTCGCCGGCAGCATCCTGCATTTCTTCGCGGTACTGTTGTACGTGGTGCCAGGGCCCGCCGCACCGGCGTGACCGGGGCAGCGGCGCCGCACCGGCCGCTGCGCATCCGGAGAACGCCATGTCCAATCATCTCTATACCGCGCCGGACAGCCCGCATCTGGTGCCCTTCGACGGGCACTTCCGCGTGCGCGATGCGTCGACCCAGCCGCCCGACGACGCGCCGGACAAGGCGCAACGGCGCGAGCTGCTGCAACACCGCGTCGCCGCGCTCGATGCGTTGCAGCGCATGCTCTACGCGGACAACCGCCACGCCGTGCTGCTGGTGTTCCAGGCCATGGACGCCGCCGGCAAGGACGGCACGATCCGCGCGGTGCTGTCGGGCGTCGATCCCGCCGGCTGTCAGGTGCACTCGTTCAAGGCGCCATCCGCGCGCGAACTCGACCACGACTTCCTCTGGCGCCACGCCGCGGCGCTGCCGGAGCGCGGGCGCATCGGCGTGTTCAACCGCAGCTGGTACGAGGAAGTGCTCGCGGTGCGCGTGCATCCGGAATACCTCGATCAGCAGCGGCTGCCGCGGCGGCCGAAGTCACTCGACGAGCTGTGGCGCGAGCGCTACGAATCGATCGTCGATTTCGAACACCATCTGGCGCGCAACGGCACACTGATTCTCAAGTTCTGGCTGCACGTCTCGGCCGACGAGCAGCGCGAGCGCCTGCTGGCACGGCTCGACGAGCCCAACAAGAACTGGAAGTTCGACGCCAATGACCTCGGCGCGCGCGAACACTGGCGCGCCTACATGGACGCCTACGCCGACCTGCTCAACGCCACCTCGCGGCCGTGGGCGCCGTGGTACGCGATTCCGGCGGACAGCAAGTCCTACATGCGCTATGCGGTCGCCGACATCGTCGTGCGCGCGATCGAACGCCTCGACCTCAGCTACCCGCCGCCGCCGCCGGACCTGGTCCATCGCATCGACGACTACCGGCGTGCGCTGCAGGCGGATCGCGATCAGTCCGCCAAGGGCAAGTAGTGGATGAAGGTGCCGCTGTCACCGCGCAGCGCCAGACGCTGCATCGCCGCGGCGACATCGGCGGCGGCCACCGGGCGGAACTTGGTCATGCGCCCCCGGAACACCGGCGCCAGTGCCGGGGCGAGGCGCTGCGCCAGATCCTCCAGCGGCCGTGATTCGCTGCGCTTTCCCAGCAGCAGCGACGGCCGCAGGATGTGCACCGCGTCATAGCCCAGCGCCGCCACCGTGTCCTCCATGCGCGCCTTGACCCGCGAATAGAACGACGGCGAATGCTCGGACGCGCCCAGCGCGGACACCACCAGGAACTGGCGTGCGCCGGCATTGCGCGCGGCCCGTGCCAGCTCGACGACCATGCGGTAGTCGACATCCTCGAACGCCGCCCGCGAGCCGGCCTTGGCCAGCGTCGTCCCCAGGCAGCAGAACACATCGTCCACCGCGAGCGCGTCGCCGAGCCGGCCGAGGTTGTAGTAGTCGGTCTGGATCACTTTCAGGCGCGCGTGCTGCAGATCGAGCGCACGGCGCGACAGCACGCGGACTTCCGCGTAGCCGGAATCCTCCAGCAGACGGCGCAGCAGCAGATTGCCGATCAGGCCGGTGGAACCGGCGACCAGTGCGATGCGACTCATCGGACGCAACTCCCCCGCATTGTTATGTGATGAGCGTGGCTAACCGCATCGTTGCCCTCGTGAAACCGATGCGATTGTTCGGCCCGTCCGTGAGCCTTACCCTTCGCCACGCCCAGGGCACCGCTTAAGCGCGCTCCTGCACCCCTGCCCCCTGCGGCTGACCCCATCCTACGCCGAGTCCGACGATGCAGACAAAGTTCGAGTTACATCCGCGCCTGGCCGCCGACACGATCCAGATCGGCGACTGGCCGCTGTGCCGCGTGCTGCTGATGAACGATGCGCACTATCCGTGGGTGATCCTGGTGCCGCGGCGCGCCGGCATCCGCGAGATCTATGAGCTGGCCAGCGACGATCAGCAGGCGCTGCTGCAGGAATCGGTGCGCCTGGGGCGCACGCTGATGCAGTGCTTCGGCGGCCACAAGCTCAACGTCGCCGCGCTGGGCAACGTCGTGCCGCAGCTGCACCTGCATCACGTCGTGCGCCGCGTGGAGGATGCGGCGTGGCCGGCGCCGGTGTGGGGCCGGACGCCGGCGCAGCCGTACGGCGAAGAGGCGCTGGCGCAGCGCATCGGCCTGCTGTGCGCGCGGCTGGAGCTGGCGCGCGGCTGAGCCGCGGCGCGCCGAGCTTGCCGGCCGCGAATGCGGCTAGACTGCGGCCGAGCAAATCAGAACACGGGGGAGAGCCGATGTCGAAGATGCTCGCTGTGCTGCTGCTGTGCACGCCGCTGGCCGCCGCGGCCGATGCAGGCTATGAGGCCACGCCGGGCAAGGCGTTTTTCCCCGCCTGGGGCCAGTACGCGGTGCCCGACATTCCCTACCGCTCCGAGAACCGCTCGGTGTCGCTGGCGGATCTGGCGCAGCGCGACCTGCTCACCGGCGTCTGGGACGGCTCGCCGCAGGTGCAGGCCAAGCGTGACTGGTATGAGGCCAACTTCTACGCCACGCTGGCGGCG
>JBFHQK010000185.1:0-5769 GCA_041592255.1 Fontimonas sp. | reverse complement strand
GCGCAAGGCCCAGCAGCAGCCCGGCGCCGGCGAATCCGGCCAGCGCGAATGGCCACACCGGCACTGCCGTGAATGTCGTTTCGTCGTCAGCGCCGGCGATGAGCACGCGCTCAGCCAGCACCAGCGGTCGCAGTGCGCCATCCTCACCGACGATCTGCACCGCACGCAGCGCATCCCGCAGCCGCATCGGGATGAAGCCCTCCTGCCACTGATCGATCGGCCGGTCGACGCGCGGGCCCAGCCCCAGGTCCATGCCCAGCATCAGTCCCGGCAGCGGCGCCATCAGGCGCAGCACTTCGCTGCGATACGTGCCGGTTCCCGCGCGCGCCTGCAGCTGCGTGCGCAATGCGCCGCCGAGTGCGCGGTCGATGGCGTCGCGCACCCGGGTCGAGCAGTTGGCGGTGAAGTAGTCGTAGCGGTAGTCGGCGTTTTCCGGCTGCGCATTCCAGCTCAGGTAGTCCGCCAGCAGCCGGCGCTGGGCCGGGGCCAGGCCAAGCTGCTGTTCGACCGTTTCGCGCCCCTCGGCCGCGTAGTGACGCAGGGTCCAGTCCAGCGGCGCCGTGTCGAGGCGGTACAGCATCTGCCCGCGGGCGAAGTTCAGCAGGAAGTTCTTCTGCTGAAAATCGAAAATGCCGTAGTTGTAGACGCGGGTTTCGCCGGCCAGCGGATCCCGCACCAGCAGCGCGTTATGGCCGAAGCGCTGCCAGTAGATGTCGCCGGGCGCGAAGGTCAGCAGGCTGATGCGCGGTGCATCCGCCGGCACGGCGGGCTGCGCCAGCGCCGGCGCCGCCGGCAGTGCGGCCGCCAGGCACAGCCCCATGCCGGCGAGGCCGCGACGCGCCGCCCGCGCGAGACGACGGTCGGAGCCGGCTTTCCGACGCAGCGCCGGCACGCTCAGGCCGGCGACAGCGTCACCTGGAACAGGTAGACGCGCCGGCTGTCCGCCCGCTGCACATTGAAGTTGAAGCGGTCGACCCGCAGGCTCTCGCCGCGCTTGGGCATGTGACCGAAGCGGTGCATCACCATGCCGCCGACGGTGTCGAACTCCTCGTCCGAGAAGTCGGTGCCGAAGTAGGCGTTGAAGTCCTCGATCGTGGTCAGCGCGTTGACCAGATAGCGGCGCTCGTCCTGGCGCAGGATCGGCGAGCTCTCGGCCTCATCGTATTCGTCGTCGATCTCGCCGACGATCTGCTCGAGCACGTCCTCGATCGTCACCAGCCCGCCGACGCCGCCATACTCGTCGACCACCAGCGCCATGTGATTGCGCCCGCGGCGGAAATCCTTGAGCAGCACATTGAGCCGCTTGGACTCTGGCACGAACACCGCAGGCCGTGTCAGCCGGCGCATGTCGAAGGTCGCCGCATCGAACCCCGGCACCCCGGAGCTGAACTTGAGCAGGTCCTTGGCCAGCAGGATGCCGATCACCTCGTCCCGCGATTCACCGATCACCGGAAACCGCGAATGGCCGGACTCGACGACCACCGGAATGATGCGGTCCAGGGCCCAGCTCTGCTCGACCACCACCATCTGCGCACGCGGCACCATGACGTCGCGGACCTGGGTTTCGGCGGTCTGCAGGATGCCCTCGAACATCGCCAGCGCATCGGCGTCCATCAGTTCGGCGGCGCGCGCCTCGCGCAGCAGCTCGAGCAGATCCTCGCGCGTGCGTGGCCCGCCCGCCAGGCGCTGGGTGACGCGGCGCCACCAGAGTGAAAGGCCCGTGTCTTCGGGCTTCGTACTGTTGCCTTCTTCGCTCATTGATACGGGTTTTCAAACCCCAGTTTCCGCAGAATCGTGACTTCGCGCGCTTCCATGCGTTGAGCGTCGCGATCGTGTTCATGGTCGTAGCCGCGCAGATGCAGGCAGCCATGCACGACCATGTGCGCCCAGTGCGCACGGGGGGACTTGTTCTGCGCCAGCGCCTCGCGCGCCACCACCGGCGCACAGATGACGAGGTCGCCCAGGATCTCGCCCTGCCCCTGGAATGACAGCACGTTGGTCGGCTTGTCCTTGCCCCGATACGAGCGGTTGAGAACCCGGCTTTCGTCATCGTCGACGATGCGGATCGTCAGTTCGCCATGGCGCGCCGTCAACGCGGCACGCGCGAACGCACGCAGGCTCGCCGCCGCCGGCACGCCGCGCGCGGCCACCGCGCGCTGCACGGTGATCTCGCCGCTGGCCCCCCGCGCCGCGCTGCTCATGGCGCCGGCACCGTCGGCTGCTGCTGCTCATGTTCTTCGTAGGCCTGCACGATTGCCTGCACCAGCGGGTGACGCACGACATCTTCCTTGCGGAAGTGCGTGAAGCTGATGCCGGCGACGCCGCCGAGCACGTGGAGTGCGTGCTTGAGTCCGGACGCCTGGTGCTTGGGCAGGTCGATCTGGGTCATGTCGCCGGTGACCACCGCAACACTGCCGAAGCCGATGCGGGTCAGGAACATCTTCATCTGCTCGACCGAGGTGTTCTGCGCCTCGTCGAGAATCACGAACGACTCGTTGAGCGTGCGGCCGCGCATGAACGCCAGGGGCGCGACCTCGATCACGCTCTTCTCGACCAGTCGCGCCACCTTCTCGAAGCCGAGCATCTCGTACAGCGCGTCGTAGAGCGGGCGCAGGTACGGGTTGATCTTCTCAGCCATGTCGCCGGGCAGAAAGCCGAGTTTCTCGCCCGCCTCGACCGCCGGCCGCACCAGCACCAGCCGGCGCACGCGGTCGCGTTCGAGCGCCTGCACCGCGCTGGCAACCGCGAGATAGGTCTTGCCGGTGCCGGCCGGGCCGACGCCGAAATTGAGGTCGTGGGTCGCGATCGCCTTCAGATAGGCCTTCTGCTGCAGCCCGCGCCCGCGCACCACGCCGCGCTTGGTGCGGATCACGACCTCGTCATGGGTGCTGGTCGGGGCCGCATCCTCGGCGCCGTCGCCGCTGTCCGCCCCCTGTTCGGCCAGCGCCAGATGCACGTGCTCGGTGGTGACGACGTCGTCGACGGTCTGGTTGAACAGCTGGTTGAGGACCGCCTCGCCGGCGCTGACATCGCGCGCCGCGCCGATCAGCTGGTAGCGGTTGCCGCGATTGCGGATCTCGATCCCCAGCCGCAGCTCGATCTGGCGCAGGTGGGCATCGAAAGGTCCGTTGAGATTGGTCAGGCGCGCACCGGTATCCGGCTCGAGAACCACATCCGTGCGCACCGGGGCGGCGGCGCGGCTCATGCAGCGTCTTCCACGCGCGACGCCAGGCGTCCGCGCAGCGAGTTGTTGAGCGCCTCGGTGACCTCGACATCGGCGAAACGGCCGATCAGCGTCGCCGGCCCGTCGAAGTTGACCCAGCGGTTCGACGAGGTGCGCCCCGCCAGCTGGCCGGCGTGGCGGCGCGCCGGGCGTTCGACCAGTACGCGCTGCGTCGACCCGACCAGATTGCGCTTGAAGGCCTCGTCGAACACGCGGATGCGCGCCTGCAACAGCTCGAGGCGGCGGTGCTTCTCGGCTTCGGCCACGCCATCGCGCAGGTTCGCCGCCGGGGTGCCCGGCCGCGGGCTGTAGACAAAGCTGAAGGCGCAGTCGAATCCGACCTCATCGATCAGCTCGAGGGTCTGCGTGAAATCGGCCTCGCTCTCGGTCGGAAAGCCGACGATGAAATCCGACGACAGCGACAGCCCGGGGCGCGCCGCGCGCACGCGGCGGATCTTGTCGAGGAACTGTGCCCGCGTGTAGCCGCGCTTCATCATGCCCAGGATGCGGTCGGAGCCGGACTGCACCGGCAGATGCAAATAGCTCGCCAGCTTGGGCTCCTCGGCGAAAGCGGCGATCAGCGCGTCGCTGAGTTCGGCCGGATGCGAGGTCATGTAGCGGATGCGCTCGATGCCGGGAATGCGGGCGACGTAATTGATCAGCAGCGCCAGATCGCAGCGCTCGCCGCCGTGGCCCATCGCCCCCCGGTAGGCATTGACGTTCTGGCCCAGCAGCGTGATCTCGCGCACGCCCCGATCGGCCAGCTGCGCGATCTCTGTCAGCACGCCATCGAGCGGCCGGCTGACCTCCTCGCCGCGCGTATACGGCACGACACAGAAGGTGCAGTACTTCGAGCAGCCTTCCATGATGCTGACGTAGGCGGTCGGGCCCTCCGCGCGCGGCGCGGGCAGGCGGTCGAACTTCTCGACTTCGGGGAAGCTGACGTCGACGACCGGCTGGCGCGACTGGCGCGTGGCGTCGAGCAGCTGCGGCAGGCGGTGCAGCGTCTGCGGGCCGAAGACGATATCGACCAGAGGCTGACGCGCCGTCAGCGCCTGGCCCTCCTGCGATGCGACGCAGCCGCCGACACCGATCACGCGTCCGGGGTCGGCCTGCTTCCAGTCCTTCCAGCGCCCGAGCTCGGAGAACACCTTCTCCTGCGCCTTTTCGCGCACGGAGCAGGTGTTGAGCAGCAGCAGATCGGCCTCGTCAGGATTCTCGGTGCGCTGGTAGCCGTGCGAGGCCGCGAGCACGTCGGTCATCTTGGCCGAGTCGTACTCGTTCATCTGGCAACCGTAGCTGATCAGGTACAGCTTTCTGGGCATCGCAAGCGGCCGGCGACGGCCGTCGGGGGAACGGCCGCATAGTATAAGCCAGCGGATTTCAGGGGGATTTCAGGGGGATTTCACAGCCTGTCGACCCAGTCCTCGACCCCGGCCTGGATCGCCGCGAAGGCGCTGACAAACGCCGCGCGCGGCTGCCGGTACGGGTCGGCGATGTCCGCATCGTCGCGCCACCGCATCAGCTTGTGCACGCGGCCGCGCAGCTGCGGGTATTGGCGGTTGAGCCAGTCGCTGTGCGACTGGTCCAGGGTCAGCACCAGATCCATCGCCGACAGCAGCGGCAGCGTCGCCTGCTGGGCCCGATGCGCCGTCAGGTCGAGACCGTGGATCCCGGCCACCTCGACCGCCAGCGGGTCCGCCGGGTGGCCCACCAGCGCGCCGGTTCCGGCCGACGCGACCTGCTGCACGCGCGCACCCAGTCGCGCGCGCAGCAAGGCCTCGGCCATCGGACTGCGGCAGATATTGCCCGTGCACACCACGAGAATGCGGTCAAACATGCGGCGTCAACGCTGCCGGTGGAGTCGGACGCCGCAGCCCGGGCGCCGTGACCTGCACCGCCTCAGAACGGGATGTCGTCGTCCTCGAACGGGGCGTCGACATGGGCCGGCGGAGCGGCCGCGGCAGCCGGCGCGCGGCTGGGCGCTGACGACCGGCGCTCGTAGCCGCCGCCCTCGCCCGACATCGGCGCCGCGCCACCGGGGCGGCCGTCCAGCATCTGCATGTCGTTGACGATGATCTCGGTGGTGTAGCGGTCGACGCCGTCCTTCTCCCACTTGCGGGTGCGCAGGCTGCCCTCGACGTAGACCTTGGAGCCCTTCTTCAGGTACTGGCCGGCGATCTCGGCGAGCTTGCGCGTGAAGACGACGTTGTGCCACTCGGTGCGCTCTTTCTTCTCGCCGGACTGCTTGTCGGTCCAGCTGTCCGAGGTCGCGACCGTGGTGTTGCAGACCGCATCACCATTGGGGAAATACCGGACTTCCGGGTCCTTGCCCAGGTTGCCGATCAGGATGACCTTGTTTACGCCACGCGCCATGTGCGTCCCTCCAGTTGGAATCAGACTCGAATCCCATCATCCGCGCGGGCCGCGGGTGGGGTCAGTTTAGCGGCAATGCCGATCCAGATGACCGGCAGCACGGCAGCGGCGCCCAGCGCACCGCCGATGCCACCGTGCTGCAGAAACAGTCCGCCCAGCGTGCCGCCGGC
>JBFHQK010000184.1:0-5784 GCA_041592255.1 Fontimonas sp. | reverse complement strand
GGGGCACGCTGGCGTTCACCGACCGCGGCGTCAGCGCCGATTCCCTGCAGGGCCGGTTTCTCGATCTGCCGCTGCAACTGCGGATCGAGCCGCAGATCGGCACCCTGGGGGTGATTCGCGGCAGCTTCCCGTTCGCGCCGCAGGCCAGCGGCCGCGGCGCGTCGTAGTTCATCCCCGGATTCCTGCGCGGGGCGCTGCAGGGCACCAGCAACTGGCTGCTGGAACTGCCGCTGCGCGACACCGACACCGCGCTGGTGCTGACCTCGGATCTGGTCGGTACCACCGTCGCCCTGCCGGCGCCGCTGGGCAAGCCGGCCGAGGAATCGGCGCCGGTGTGGCTGCGCATCGGCAGCGATGCGCAGGCGCCGGTACGCATCGACGCCGGCTATGACGCGCGCATCGCCTTCAATGTGGCGGTGGGGCGCCAAAACGCGGGCTGGCAAGCCACCGGCGTGCATGCCCGGCTCGGCGCGCTGGAGGCGCCGCCCGCGCGTGCCGGCAGCTTCCTGCTTGATGGGCGTGTCGATCGCCTCGAACCCGCGGCCTGGTTCGCCGCGCTGGACCGCCTCGCCAGCCCGCCGGGCGCCGCGGCCGGCGATGCCGGCCTGAACATCAATGCCGCCGACATCGAGGTCAAACACCTGGTCTGGGGCGATGAACGGCTGAGGCCGACGCGGCTGCAGTACCGGCCGACCGCGGACGGCTGGCAGCTCGATCTCACCGGTGAGGGCGCCGAGGGCCGCCTGAGCTGGTGGCCCGGCGGCGGCGGCCGCCTGAGCGCGCGCCTGGCGCATCTGCGGCTCGATGTGGTGCCGCCGCCGCCAGCCGCGATGGCGGGCGAAACGCCCGCGCCGCCGAGCGAACCGCCGGCCGATCCCTCCCGCTTTCCGGTGCTGGATCTGCTGTGCGATCAGCTGGGTGTGGGCGACGTCGTGCTCGGTCGCGTCGAGCTGGCGAGCGAGCGGGTGCCCGGCGGGCTGGCGCTGCGGCGCCTGCGCATCAGCGGCGGCATCACCGATCTCGACCTTGCCGGTGCCTGGCGCCGCATCGGCGGCAAGTCGTCCGCCGAACTGCGCTTCGATCTCGCCAGCGGTGACGTCAGCAAGCTGCTGGCCGCCCTGGGGTATGCGCCCAGCCTGGATGCCGATCGCAGCCATTTCTCCGGGGAACTGGGCTGGGCGCCGGCCGCCGAAGGGCTGCGCTGGGAGCTGGCGGACGGGCGCATCGATGTCGAGGTCGAGCAGGGCCAGCTGCGCGCGGTGCAGCCGGGCGCAAGCCGCGTGCTCGGCCTGATCAACTTCTACGCGCTGCCGCGGCGCCTGACGCTGGATTTCGCCGATGTCGTCGGCGAGGGGCTGGCGTTTGACCGCATCAAGGGCCGCTTCGATCTGGCCGCCGGCGACGCCACTACCGGCGATCTGCACATCGACGGGCCGTCGTTGCGCATGGACATCCGCGGGCGCGTCGGGCTGGTAGCGCGTGACTATGATCAGCGCGTCACCGTCTATCCCGACGTCTCCGCCGGCGTCACCCTCGGCGCGGTGCTGCTCGGCGGGCCGGCAGTCGGCGCGCTGGTGCTGCTGGCCCAGGAACTGCTCGACAAGCCGCTCGACCAGGTGACGCAGTTCAGCTACCGCATCAGCGGCCCCTGGGACAATCCGCGCGTCGAACGCCTCGATGCGGCGGCGCGGCCGGGCTGAGCAAGGGGCGCGCACGTTCGCTGCGCGCCGGATTCGCGCCGTGACCGGCGCCGGTGCAGCATAGCGGGATGACCATGAACGCAGCCGTGATCCAGATGAGTTCGGTGCCCGACCGCGACGCCAACCTCGTCGCCGCCGCGGCGCTGCTGCGCGAGGCGGCGGAGGCGGGCGCGCGGCTGGCGGTGCTGCCGGAGAATTTCGCCTGCATGGGCGCCAGCGAAACCGACAAGCTGGCGATCGCGGAGGTCGATGGGCGCGGGCCGATCCAGGACTTTCTGGCGCAAAGCGCACAGGCGCTGGGCTTGTGGATCGTCGGCGGCACGATCCCGATCGCGGTGCCGGGCGAACCGGGGCGCGTGCATGCCGCCTGCGGGGTCTGGAATGCGGCGGGCGCGCGGGTGGCGCGCTACGACAAGATGCACCTGTTCGACGTCGAACTGCCCGACGGTCGCGGCGAGCGCTACCGCGAGTCGGCGACGATTGCGCCCGGCGCGCCCGCGCCGGTGGTCGTCGCCACGCCGCTGGGCCGCCTGGGTCTGTCGGTGTGCTACGACCTGCGCTTTCCCGAACTCTACCGCGCGCTTGCCGCGCAGGGCGCCGAGATCCTGTGCGTGCCGTCGGCGTTCACCGAGCGCACCGGGGCGGCGCACTGGGAGCTGCTGCTGCGCGCGCGCGCCGTCGAGAACCTCTGCCACGTGCTGGCGTCCAATCAATGCGGCACGCACGCCGGCGGCCGCCGCACCTGGGGCCACAGCTGCATCGTCGATCCGTGGGGCGGCGTGCTGGCACGCTGCGAAGCCGAACCGGGCTGTGTTGTCGCCGCGCTCGACGCCGAGCGCCGTGCCGCGCAGCGCCGCAGTTTCCCGGTGCTCGATCACCGTCGCTTATCCTGAACGCCTCCCGCTCCCGCCTACCGAGAAACATGACTGACACCCTCGCGCTCGCCCGCCGCACACTGCTCGAACCCACCGGCCTCGACGACCGCAGCGTCGAGCAGGTGCTCGACCGGTTGATGAAGCCCGGCGTCGATGCCGCCGATCTGTATTTCCAGCAGGCGCTGACCGAGACCTGGTCGCTGGAAGACGGCCTGGTCAAGTCCGGCGCGCATCATGTCGAGCAGGGCGTCGGCGTGCGCGCCTGCGCCGGCGAGAAGCAAGGACTGGCGTATTCGGACGCGATCGAGCTGCCGGCGCTGGTCGACGCCGCGCAGGCCGCCGGGGCCATCGTCCGTCACGGCGATCAGGGCCGAGTGCAGACCCGCGCCGGTCATCCGGTGACGCCGCTGTATCCCGCGCTCAATCCGCTGCACACGCTGGAGGCGCCGGCCAAGCTCGACCTGCTGCACCGCGCCGACCGTGCCGCGCGTGCCGCCGATGCGCGCGTGATCCAGGTGATGGTGTCGCTGGCGGCCAACGCCGAGACGGTGCTGATCGCGGCCAGCGACGGCACCTTCAGTGCCGACATGCGGCCGCTGGTGCGCATGGACGTCAGCGTGATTGTTGAGCAGCACGGCCGCCGCGAGCAGGGTCACGCCGGCGCCGGCGGCCGCGGCGCCTACGTCACCTTCCTCGACGGCGACGCGCCGGAACGGCTGGCGCGCGAGGCGGTGCGTACCGCGCTGCTGCAGCTCGATGCGGTGCCGGCGCCCGCGGGCACGATGACGGTCGTGCTCGGCCCGGGCTGGCCCGGCGTGCTGCTGCACGAGGCGGTCGGCCATGGCCTCGAAGGCGACTTCAACCGCCGCGGCAGCTCCGCGTTCTCGGGCCGCATCGGCCAGCAGGTGGCCTCGCCGCTGTGCACGATCGTTGACGACGGCACGCTGCCCGGCCGGCGCGGCTCGCTCACCGTCGACGACGAGGGCACGCCGACGCAGTGCACGACGCTGATCGAAAACGGCGTGCTGCGCGGCTATCTGCAGGACAAGCTCAACGCGCGGCTGATGCGCATGGCCGCGACCGGCAACGGCCGTCGCGAGTCCTATGCCGCGCTGCCGATGCCGCGCATGACCAACACCTACATGCTGCCTGGTGCGCATGATCCGCAGGAGATCATCGCCTCGGTCGAGAAGGGGCTGTACGCCGTCAACTTCGGCGGCGGCCAGGTCGATATCACCAGCGGCAATTTCGTCTTCTCGACGTCCGAGGCCTACCTGATCGAGCACGGCCGCGTCACCCGCCCGGTCAAGGGCGCGACGCTGATCGGCAACGGTCCGGAAGTGCTCAACCGCGTGTCGATGGTCGGCAACGATCTCGAGCTCGACGCCGGCGTCGGCGTCTGCGGCAAGGACGGCCAGAGCGTGCCGGTGGGGGTCGGCCAGCCCAGCCTGCGCATCGACGGCATCACCGTGGGCGGAACCGGCTGAGCCCACGCGCTTCCATCCGGTTGACGCCGCCAGCGCCGCCGCTAAAGTCGCCGCCATGATCCGGACATCTCGATCGACGTGGGGGGAGCGCGATGGCGGCGCGCGCTGAGGGCAGGCTGCGTGTGATCGGCGGGCAGTGGCGCTCGCGGGTGATCGACTTCGATGCCACCGACGGCGTGCGCGCGACACCCGATCGCGTGCGCCAGACGGTGTTCGACTGGCTCGCGCCGGTGATCGAGGGCGCCCGCTGTCTCGACCTGTTCGCCGGCAGCGGCGCGATGGGCATCGAGGCACTGTCGCGCGGGGCGGCGCATTGCACCTTCGTCGAGCAGGGCAGTCGCCAGGTCGCGCGCGTCAAGAACGCGCTGTTGACGCTCAAGGCCGAGCACAGCGACGTCGTGCTGATGGATGCGATTTATTTCCTGCACCAGACCTGGCATCGCTACCACATCGTGTTCCTCGATCCGCCGTTTGGGTCCGATCTGCTGGATCGCGCACTGGCGGAGCTGCCCAAGGTCCTGCATGCCGGCAACCGCATCTACCTCGAGTGGCCGCGGCACCAGCCGCCGCTGCTGCCCGCGGGTTTCGAGCTGCTGCGCGAGAAGCAGGCGGGCCAGGTCAGCTTCGGGCTGGCCACCTACCACGCGCCCGGCTGACCGCCGGGCGTGACGCAGGCGGCTGCTATGATCCGCGCAGTTCGCGGGGGGACTCTCATGACTACGGCTGCGTACAGCGGCACCTTTGACCCGATCACCTACGGGCATTACGACATCATCCAGCGTGCGGCACGGATGTTTCCGCGGCTGATCGTCGCGGTCGGCCTCAACCCGGCGAAAAAACCGCGTTTCGCGCTCGACGAGCGCGTGGCGCTGATCCGCGACGTCGTCAGCGACCTGCCCAACGTCGATGTGATGGGCTTTTCGGGGCTGGTGGTCGACTTCGCGCGCGACAACGGTGTCACCGTGCTGGTGCGCGGCGTACGCACGGTCGGCGACTTCGACTACGAGAAACAGATGGCGGTGATGAACCGCGATCTGTATGCGGAACTCGACACGGTGATGCTGGCGCCCTCGCCGCAGTACGCGCATCTGTCTTCGTCACTGGTGCGCGAGCTGGCAAGCCTGGGTGCGCCGGTCGAGAAGCTGGTGCCGGCCGCAGTGATCGCCGCGCTGAAATCGCGCATCGGCATGTAGGGGCGCGCTGCGGGCGTGATCCGGCGCCCTGCGGCTACTACACTTGCCGCATGGCCCTGAAGATCACCCACGACTGCATCAACTGCGACGTCTGCGAGCCCGTGTGTCCCAACCACGCGATC
Source organism: Fontimonas sp. (assembly GCA_041592255.1). GTDB lineage: Bacteria > Pseudomonadota > Gammaproteobacteria > Nevskiales > Nevskiaceae > Solimonas. Next base: position 407 of record JBFHQK010000184.1, on the reverse strand, counting down.
GAGCAGGGTGTCGAGATCTATGAGATCGATCCGGCGCTGTGCACCGAGTGCGTCGGTCATTTCGACACGCCGCAGTGTCGCGCCGTGTGTCCGGTCGACTGCATCCCGCTGGATCCCGAGCACGTCGAGACGCAGGAGCAGCTGATGGCGAAATACCGCGCGCTGATGGACGTCCTCAAATGAGCGGCACCACGCGCGCGCCGCGGCCGGCGGCGGCATCGCCTTGCCGGGGGCGTCTGGCGACCCGGCACTTGGGCGTGGGCCTGTGGCTGCTGCTGCTCACCAGCGCTGCGCTCGCCGACCCCACGCCGCCCGGGCATGCCTGCGCGACCGCGCACCCGCTGGCGACGCAGGCGTGCATGCAGGTGATGGCCGAGGGCGGCAATGCCTTCGACGCGGCGGTTGCG
>JBFHQK010000183.1:0-5831 GCA_041592255.1 Fontimonas sp. | reverse complement strand
TTGCGATCGTCGGCCTCCTGCTGCAGCCGCTGGATCTCGGCCTCCGTCACGCAGGGTCGCGCCGCGTCGTGCACCAACACGTGCACCTCGCGGAAGCCGCGACTGCGCTCCGCCACGGCGGCCAGGCCCGCGAGCACCGACTCGGCGCGTGCCGCGCCGCCGACGGCGGTGTGGACGCGCGGATGCCGCGCGATTGGCAGGCGCGCGTATTCGGTGTCGCTGCGCGCCAGCACCAGCACGACGCCATCGATCCAGTCCAGATCAAGAAACGGCGCGATGCTCCACTCGAGCAGCGCCCGGCCACGCAGCGGCAGGTACTGCTTGGGCCGGGCCAGCCCCATGCGGGTGCCGCCACCGGCAGCCGGAATCACAGCCCAATATCGTGGCGCTTGCGGCACAGGCGACTGCGGCGAGGCTAGGGATTGACCACGAGATAGAAGGTTTCGCCTTCCTTGATCATGCCCAGCGTGGTGCGCGCGCGCGCCTCGAGTGCCGCCACGCCCGACCCCAGGTCGCGCACTTCGGCATCGAGCGCCGCATTGCGCATGCGCAGCCGTTCGTTGTCGGCGTCGAGCATAGCCAGCTCCTGCTTGAGGCGGTGCGTGTGGGCGACGCCGCCATCAGCGATCCACAGTCGCCACTGCAAGGCCAGCAGCAGGGCGACGAGGACGCCGATGGCGGCGCGTTGGGCCATAGCCGCGCTTACAGCTCGATCGGGAACGCCGACTTGCCGGGGTAGCGGGCGCGCGCGCCGAGCGCGCGCTCGATGCGCAGCAGCTGGTTGTACTTGGCCATGCGGTCGGAACGGCACAGCGAGCCGGTCTTGATCTGCGTCGCCGTCGTGCCAACCGCGATATCGGCAATCGTGGCGTCCTCGGTCTCACCGGAACGGTGCGACACGACGCTGGAGTAGCCGGCGTCGGTGGCCATCTGGATCGCGTCGAGCGTCTCGGTCAGCGTCCCGATCTGGTTGGGCTTGATCAGGATCGAGTTGGCGATGCCCTTGGCAATGCCCTCGGACAGGATCTTGGTGTTGGTGACGAACAGATCGTCGCCGACCAGCTGCACCTTGCGGCCGAGCCGGTCGCTGAGCAGCTTCCAGCCCTTCCAGTCGTTTTCGGCGCAACCGTCCTCGATCGAAATGATCGGGTACTTCGCGCACAGGCTGGCGAGAAACTCCGCGAACTCCTCGGAGCTGAAGGAACGGCCCTCGCCGTGCAGGTGATACTTGCCCTTGTCGAAAAACTCGCTCGACGCGACGTCGAGCCCGAGATAGATGTCCTTGCCCGGCTTGTAGCCCGCCTTCTCGATGGCTTCGAGCAGGCAGTCCAGCGCCGCGGCGTTCGACGGCAGATCGGGGGCAAAACCGCCCTCGTCGCCGACCGCCGTATTGAGCTTGCGGCTCTTGAGCACCGCCTTGAGCGTGTGGAACACCTCGGCGCCATAGCGCAGCGCTTCGGAAAAGCTCGGCGCGCCCACCGGCAGGATCATGAATTCCTGGATATCGACGTTGTTGTCCGCGTGCGCGCCGCCGTTGATCACGTTCATCATCGGCACCGGCAGCGTCACGCTGGAAATGCCGCCGAGGTGGCGGTACAGCGGCAGCAGATTCTCTTCCGCAGCCGCCTTCGCGCTCGCCAGCGACACCGCGAGAATCGCGTTGGCGCCCAGCTTCGACTTGTTGTCGGTGCCGTCGAGCTCGATCATCGTGCGGTCGACTAGGCCCTGGTCCTGAGCATCAAGACCGGTCACCGCCTTGGCGATGACGGTTTCGACGTTCTTCACCGCCTTCTGCACGCCCTTGCCCAGATAGCGCGGCCGCGCCTTGCCCTTGCCCGCCGGCGCGCCGTCGCGCAGCTCCACCGCCTCGCGCGTGCCCGTCGATGCCCCCGAAGGCGCTGCAGCGCGGCCGCTGGCGCCGGACGCCAGTTCGACCTCGGCCTCGACCGTGGGATTGCCGCGCGAATCGATGACCTCAAGTGCGGTGACGCGGACGATTGCAGACATCTTCGGTGCTACTCCCTGGTGTGTTATTGATGCAAGAAACGATACGGCGCGACGCGACGCGTCTTTGCGCGGACGGCGGCCCGGCAAATCACCGCGCCAGAGCCGCCGCGCGCACAGCGCCTCAGGCCAACTGTGTTTCCAGCAGTCCGCCAGACTTGACGATGCGATCCAGCTCCACAAGCGTGTGCAGCAGCGACGCCACATGCTTGAGCGGCAGCGAGTTGGGGCCGTCGCACAGCGCCGAATCCGGATTGGGGTGGGTCTCCATGAACACCCCCGACACTCCGGCGCCGACCGCCGCGCGCGCCAGCACCGGAATCATCTCGCGCATGCCGCCCGAGGCAGTGCCCTGCCCGCCCGGCAGCTGCACGGTGTGCGTCGCGTCGAAAACCACCGGCGCGTACTTGCGCATGATCGCCAGGCCGCGCATGTCGGCAACCAGATTGTTGTAGCCGAACGAGAAGCCGCGCTCGCAGAGCATGAACTGGTGCGGCGCAACCGCCGTCATCTTCTCGATGACGTTGCCCATTTCCCAGGGCGACATGAACTGGCCTTTCTTGACGTTGATCGGCTTGCCCGTGCGCGCCACGTTCTGCATGAAATTGGTCTGACGGCACAGGAATGCCGGCGTCTGGATCACGTCGATGACCGCGGCCACTTCCGCCAGCGGCGTGTCCTCATGGACGTCGGTCAGCACCGGCACGCCGATCTGCTTCTTCACCGACTCCATGATCTTCAGGCCGCCTTCGAGCCCCGGCCCGCGGTAGCTCTTGTGCGAGGAGCGATTGGCCTTGTCGAAGGAGCCCTTGAAGATATAGAGGATGCCGAGCTTGTCGGCGATCGGCTTGATATGCCCGGCCACCTCGAGCGCCAGTTGCTCCGATTCGAGCGTGTCCGGCCCCGCAATCAGGAAAATCGGGGCGAGTCCGCCGATGTCACGGCCAAGAAGGTTCATGCGACTCTTGCCTGCGTGGTCGGCGCGTCAACGCCGGGTTGGTGCGCGAGGTGGTGTTCGCGAGCGGCTTTGACGAAGCCCTCGAACAGCGGATGCCCATCGCGCGGGGTGGAGGTGAACTCGGGGTGAAACTGACAGCCGATGAAGAACGGGTGATTCGGCAGCTCGACCATTTCGACGAGCTCGTTCTCGACCGATTCGGCGACCAGGTCCAGTCCGCCCGCGGCCAGCCGTTCCTTGTAATTGTTGTTGAACTCGAAGCGATGGCGGTGGCGCTCGCTGATCACTTCGGCGTTGTACAGCGCGCGCGATTTCGATCCTGCCTTGAGGCGGCAGGCCTGCGAGCCCAGCCGCATCGTGCCGCCCTTGTTCGACTCCAGCGTGCGCGTGTGCATGCGCCCGTCGGCATCGCGCCACTCGGTCACCAGCGCGATGACCGGATGCGGCGTCTGCGGATTGAATTCGGTGCTGTGCGCGTTGTCCAGGCCGCAGACGTTGCGCGCGTACTCGATCACCGCGACCTGCATGCCCAGGCAGATGCCGAGATAGGGAATCCGGCTTTCGCGCGCGTAGCGTGCCGCCAGAATCTTGCCCTCGATCCCGCGCTCGCCGAATCCGCCCGGCACCAGAATCGCGTCGGCGCCCTGCAGTACCCGCAGCCCCTGGGTCTCGAGCGTCTCGGACTCCACATAGCGGATCTTGACGCGCGTGCCGGTGTGCATGCCGGCGTGATACAGCGCCTCGTTGAGCGACTTGTAGGCATCGGCCAGGTCAACGTACTTGCCGACCATCGCGATCTGCACCTCGGTATCGGCCGACAGGCGCGCCTCGACCAGACGCTCCCAGGCCGACAGGTCGGCGTCGCGGCACTCGATGCCGAAATGACGCACGACCAGATCGTCGAGACCCTGCTGGTGCAGCCAGCCGGGGATCTTGAAGATGTCGTCGGCGTCGACCGCGGCGATCACGGCCGCAATCGGCACGTTGGTGAACAGCGCGATCTTGCGCCGCTCGCTGTCCGGCAGCGGACGCTCGGTCCGGCAGACCAGGATGTCGGGCTGGATGCCGATGCCGCGCAATTCCTTGACCGAGTGCTGCGTCGGCTTGGTCTTGAGCTCGCCGGAAGCCTTGACGAACGGCACCAGCGTCAGATGCATGTACAGCGCCCGTTCACGCCCGAGCTCGGCGCCCATCTGGCGGATCGCTTCGAGGAACGGCAGCGACTCGATATCGCCGACCGTGCCGCCGATTTCGACGATGCAGATGTCCGCGCCGGCTGCGCCCTTGAGCACATTGGACTGGATCTCGTCGGTGATGTGCGGAATCACCTGCACGGTCTTGCCCAGGTAGTCGCCGCGACGCTCCTTGTCGAGCACGTTGCGGTAGACCTGCCCAGTGGTCAGGTTCGAGTAGCGCGTGGTCTTGCCACGCAGGAAGCGCTCGTAGTGACCAAGGTCGAGATCGGTCTCGGCACCGTCCTCGGTCACGAACACCTCGCCGTGCTGGAACGGACTCATGGTCCCGGCATCGACGTTGATGTAAGGGTCGAGCTTGATCATGCTGACCTTGAGACCGCGCGATTCCAGGATCGCGCCCAGTGACGCAGCGGCGATGCCTTTGCCGAGCGAAGACACGACGCCACCGGTCACAAAAATAAATCGCGTCTGCTGCGGCGCGTCAGGCATGGGAAGCACAGGGGGTGGGTTTCGGCAATTTTACGGGATCGCGGGGGTCCGTTCCCAGCCCCCGCGATTCAGGCCGGCGCGCCGGGCAGCGCGTGCACCCAGCTCAACTGCAGGCGCAGCGCCGCGGCGCGCGCCGTCTGCCAGCGCTCCGCGACCGCGATCAGCTCCGCCTCCAGCTCGATCAGCGGCATGCGCTCGCGCAGCCAGGGCGGCAGCCCGGCCTCCTGACACAGGTTCTTCAGGCTGCGGCGCTGCGCACCCGGCACCGGCCGCAGGGACGCACCGGCCTGGCCAAAGCGCACCACCAGCGCGCCGGCGCCCGCGTCGCGGCGGATCAGCCGTCCGCAGCCCGGCGGCAACTCCAGCACGGGCTGGCCCGGGAGCCACCGCAGCCGCAGCGTCGCGGCCGGTGGCGGCGGCAGGGCCGGCATCAGGTACAGGCGATTGCGGTAGCGGCGCGCCTCGATGCCGCCGTGCGCCAGTACCGGCGTGGCATCGGCGCGCGCCGCCAGCACGCTGCGCTCGAGCTGCGCATACCAGGATTCCGCCGGCGGCGGCACGCCCAGATCGCGCCAGACATGCACCAGCAGGTTGCGGCGCCGATCGCCCTCCAGGCGTTGCAGCCCGTCGACCTCGAAGCCACCCTGCTCGCACAGCGTCGCCGCATCCTCGCGCGCCAACGTGGCGAGCAGGCGCTCGGACGCCTGCGCGTGGCGCGCCAGGCGCGCCAGACTCGCCGCCGCCGCCGGAAAATGCCGGTCCAGCGCCGGCAGCACCTCATGGCGCAGGAACGCCCGCGCCAGCCGCCGATCGGCGTTATGCGGATCGTCGATCCAGCGCAGTCCGTGCGCGCTGGCATACGCAAGCAGCTCGTGGCGCGGCGCGTCGAGCAGCGGCCGCCACAGCAGGCCGGCGGCGAGCGGCTCGCAGGCGCGCATTGCACCCAGCCCGGCGATGCCGGTGCCGCGCAGCGCGCGGTAGAGCACGGTTTCGGCCTGATCGTCGCGGTGGTGCGCAGTGGCGAGCACGTCGCCGCGCCGCAGCAGGCCTGCAAGCGCGGCATAGCGCGCGCTGCGCGCGGCCGCTTCGAGCCCCGTTCCGGCAGGCACGACCTCGACGTGCAGCACCCGCAGCGGCACCCCCAGCGCGCGGCAGGTGCGCCGGCAGTGACGCACCCAGCTGTC
>JBFHQK010000182.1:0-5837 GCA_041592255.1 Fontimonas sp. | reverse complement strand
TTGAAGGGGCCCGGCCGATTCGGGCGCTGGCGCAGCAGCCGCAGCTGACGCCGGAGGCGGCCACGCAGCTGTCGGCGCTGACGCTGGACCTGCAGTATCAGGCCGGCCGTGCCTTCGCCGCATTGCTGGAGGCCGACAACAGCGAGGGTCTTGCCGGCGCGCTGGGTGCGTTGTCGGCGCTGCGCGGCCAGCTTGCCATCGCCCTGGGCAGCGTCGGCGGGGCGATGCTGCTGTCGATCGTGCTCAGCTTCGTGGCTTACCGGCGTCTGGTGAAGCCGCTGGGCGCGGTGACCGGCAGTCTCAACGCCGTGCTCACCGGGCACCAGCCGAATCAGCGCCTGCAGGAAACGCAGGACGAGTTCGGCGACATCGTGCGCGCAATCCGCAAGCTGCAGGCCCAGGCCGAGCACATCCGCCGCATCGCCTACGAGGACCCCGGCACCGGGCTGCCCAATCGCAACAGCCTCGATCTGGAGCTGCGCGAGGTGCGGCGGCTGCGGCCGATTGACGGCACCCACGGCCTGATTCTGATCGGCATCGATACCTACGAGAGCCTGCGCGCCGGCTTCGGGCTGCGCACCGCCGAAGCGATCATGCGCGCGGCGGCCGAGCGCTTGCACGGACTCGATCCGATGCCGGTGTCGGTGTTCCGCATCGAGCCGGCGGTCCTGGGCGTGCTGGTCGATCGCGGCATCGCCGAGGCGGTCACGCGCGCCGATCTCAAGCGCATCACCGCCGAGGCGTTTTCGCGTCTGGGCCACGCGATCGAAATCGAGGAGCAGCGCTACCTGCTGACGCTGTCCGCCGGGGCCGCGATCTATCCCGACGACGCCCGCGATGCAGAGGAATACATCAACGTCGGTCTGGAAGCGTTGCGCAGCGCGCGTGCCGAAGGCAGCGGCCATCTGCGCTTCGGCGAGCGCGGGCACACGCACCGGCTGCGCAAGCATCTGGCGCTGGCCGAGCAGATCCGCGTGGGCCTGCGCGAAGGGCAGTTCGTGCCGTTCTTCCAGCCGGTGGTCGATGCGGTGCGCGGCAAGGTGGTCGGCGCGGAAGTCCTGGTGCGCTGGCGGCAGCCCGATGGCCGCGTCGTGCTGCCGGGCGAGTTCATCCTGATTGCGGAAAGCTCGGAAACGATTCGCGACATGACGCGCAACGTGCTGACGCAGGCCTGCCGCGCGGTGCGGGGCTGGTCGGACCGCGGGTTTGTGCTCAACGTGTCGTTCAACCTGTCCGCCAAGCTGCTGTCGCCGCACATCCTGCAGATCTGTCGCGAGGCCCTGGCCGACAGCGACCTGCCGTCGTCGATGCTGGTCGCCGAAGTGACCGAAACCGCACTGGTCAGCAGCCCCGACGCGGCCAGCGAGATTCTGAACGCGCTGCGCGCCACCGGCATCAAGCTGTGCCTGGACGATTTCGGCACCGGCTATTCGTCGCTCAGCCATCTGTACCTGTTCCAGATCGACCGCATCAAGATCGACCCGGTGGTGAGCCGCGCGGCGGCTCAGAACGGACGCGCCGCGGAAATCATCCGCGCGATGGCCGAGCTGGCCGCGCGGCTGGGGATCTCGATCATTGCCGAGGGGGTCGAGACCGAGGCGGACGCCGAGCGCCTGCGCGATCTGGGTTGCGCGTTGCAGCAGGGCTTCCTCTACAGCCGCGCGATGCCTGAGGATCAGTTCATCGAGTGGTCGCGCCGCTTCGAGTCGCGCGACGTCGCGGCTTGAGGCGCGACCAGGACGCGGCGGCGGGGCCTGGGGCACAATCGCCAGCGCCGACAGCGGTGCAACCGATGCGGCGCGCTGTGGTCTCTTAGAATTACCCGATGCGAAGCTGCGGCGCTTGCGTCCCGGGGCGCCGGTCCGGCCTCACCCTACCAGGGCACCCTCACACCAGGAGAACGACCATGAATCTGACCCCAAAACCGCTCGCGCTGGCACTGGGCACCGCGTTTGCGCTGACCGGCATGGCGGCCTCGGCCTCGGCGTCGGTGTTCCAGGCCAGCGACCTGGGCGCGGGCTACATGCTGGCCGCCGCCGGCGACAAAGCGGGCGAGGGCAAGTGCGGTGAAGGCAAGTGCGGCGAGCGCATGTCCGGCGACGCGGCGGCGGGCAGTGGCAGCGGCGAGAAGCGCATGGAAGGCAAGTGCGGCGAAGGCAAGTGTGGCGAGGGCAAGTGCGGCGAGCGCATGTCCGGCGACGCGGCGGCGGGCAGCGGCAGCGGCGAGAAGCGCACGGAAGGCAAGTGTGGCGAAGGCAAGTGCGGCGAGGGTAAGTGCGGCGGTAAGCGGTAAGTCGAAGCGCCGGCGCCCAGGGACATCGCCGCGGACGATGGCGCGCAGGCCTCACACCCTTGCCGGAGCCGGCCTGGGCCTGCGGCGGGCGCTGCTCGAGCCGCTGAGCGAACCGCTGCCGCGTTCGATCGGTTTCCTCGAGGTCGCGCCGGAGAACTGGATGCGCGTCGGCGGCCGCCCCGGCCGCCAGTTCCGCGCGCTGACCGAGGGCTATGCCTTCGTCAGCCACGGCCTGTCGCTGTCGATCGGCTCGCCGGCGCCGCTGGACGAGGACTTCGTCCTCGAGCTCAAGCAGTTTCTCGATCTGCACGGCATCGACGACTACAGCGAGCACCTGAGCTACTGCTCCGATGACGGGCATCTGTATGACCTGATGCCGATGCCGTTCACCGCCGAAGCTGTCGACCATGTCGCGGCGCGGGTGCGCCGGGTGCAGGACCTGCTCGAGCGGCGCATCGCGCTCGAGAACGTCAGTTACTACGCGCCGCTCGCAACCGAGCTCAGCGAGCTCGAGTTCATCAATGCGGTGATCGCGCGTGCCGACTGCGATCTGCTGCTCGACGTCAACAACGTCTACGTCAACAGCATCAACCACGGCTATGCGCCGCAGGCCTTCATCGACGGGCTGCCCGGCGCGCGCATCCGCTATGTGCACATCGCCGGGCATTATGTCGAAGCCCCGGACCTGCGCATCGACACCCACGGCGCCGACGTGATCGACCCGGTGTGGGCGCTGCTCGACCATGCCTACGCGCGCTTTGGCGTGCATCCGACGCTGCTGGAGCGCGACTTCAACATTCCGCCGCTCGCCGACCTGCTGTCTGAGGTCGAGCAGATCCGCGCGATCCAGGCCCGGCACGGCGCGATCCGGGGGGCGGCGCATGGCTGAACGCAGCGCGTCCGCCGAGGCGCGCGCCGCCAGCGGCCTGCGCCAGCGGCAGTACGAGTTTGCGGCGCATCTGCGCGATCCGCAGCGCCACGCCTGCTCCGGCATCGAGGAACGCCGCCTCAGGATTTATCGCGAGCTGTTCTACAACAACGTCGAGGACTGCCTGGCCAGCGCCTTTCCGGTGCTGCGCCGTGTGTCGGGCGACGCCGTCTGGCACGCGCGGGTCCGTGACTTCTACGCCCGTCACCGCAGTGCCGCGCCGCAGTTTCACCGGCTGCCCGAGGAGTTCCTGCACTATCTCGCCGACGAACGCGGGCCGCACCCGGACGATCCGCCGTTCCTGCGCGAGCTGGCGCATTACGAGTGGGTCGAGCTGGCGCTGTCGATCTCGCCGCTGGAGCTGGTGGCGGACGTCGCCGACGCCGATGGCGACCTGCTCGACGGCGCGCCGGTACTGTCGCCGCTGGCCTGGACCTTGCGCTACGCCTACCCGGTGCAGCGCATCGGACCGGACTTCCAGCCGCAGGCGCCGGCGGCGCAGCCGACCTATCTGATGGTCAACCGCGACCGCCGGGATCGCGTGCGCTTCCTCGAGATCAATGCGGTCACCGCGCGCCTGGCCGGGCTGATGGCGGCGGAGCCGTCGGCCAGCGGCCGTGCGCTGCTGCTGCGCATTGCCGCCGAGCTCGGGCATCCGCAGCCCGAGGCGGTGGTGGCCGAGGGCGCGCGCATCCTCGAACAGCTGCGCGGCCGCGATATCGTTCTCGGCAGTCGCCGCGCGTGACCGGCCAGTCGCCGACGTGGCGCATCGAGCCGCTGGTGCCGGCGCGCTGGGCCGATTTTGAAACTTTGTTCGGCCGCAACGGCGCCTGCGCCGGCTGCTGGTGCATGTACTGGCGGCTGCCGGCGAAGACGTTCCAGGCGCAGTCCGCCGGCGGCGGCGCGGCCAACCGGGCGGCGCTGCGCGCCGCCGTCGCGGCGGGCGAGGTGCCGGGCCTGATCGCCTATGCTGGGGACGAAGCGGTCGGCTGGGTCGCGCTGGCGCCGCGCGCGGCCTATCCGCGCCTCGACCGCTCGCGGATTCTGGCGCCGGTCGACGCGCAGCCGGTGTGGTCGGTGAGCTGCTTTTTCGTGCGCCGCGACTGGCGCGGCCGGGGCGTCTCGCTGCGGCTGCTGCGCGCGGCGGTCGATTTCGCCGCGGCGCGGGGCGCGGCCTGCGTCGAGGCCTATCCGGTTGATCGCGCGACGCGCACCGGCGATGCCTTCGTCTGGACCGGGCTGGCGACGACGTTTCGCCAGGCCGGCTTCGAGGAAGTGGCGCGGCGCTCGCCGACCCGGCCGATCATGCGGTGCCGGGTCGCGCGGCGCTGAGCCGCTGACGCGCGGACACGGCCGCGCGGGGACTCTCGGGTACAATCGGCGCTCTCCCGGAGGTTGTCATGAGTGCAGTCGCCGAACAGGCGGCGCGTCGTCGTACGTTCGCCATCATTTCCCATCCCGATGCGGGCAAGACCACGCTGACGGAGAAGCTGCTGCTGTTCGGCGGCGCGATCCAGCTCGCCGGCACGGTCAAGGGCCGCAAGGCCAGCCGCCACGCCACCTCGGACTGGATGGCGCTGGAGCAGCAGCGCGGCATCTCCATCACCACCTCGGTGATGCAGTTCCCGTACAACGACAAGGTCGTCAACCTGCTCGACACGCCGGGCCACGAGGACTTCTCCGAGGACACCTACCGCACGCTGACCGCAGTGGACTCGGCGCTGATGGTGATCGACTGCGCCAAGGGTGTCGAAGCGCGCACGATCAAGCTGATGGAAGTGTGCCGGCTGCGCGACACGCCGATTGTCACCTTCATCAACAAGCTCGACCGCGAGGGCCGGCCGCCGCTGGACTTGCTGGACGAGGTCGAGAAGGTGCTGGGGCTGCACTGCACGCCGATCACCTGGCCGCTGGGCATGGGCCGCGACTTCAAGGGTGTCTACCACCTGCTGGAAGACCGCTTATACCTGTATTCCGGCGACAAGCACCGCGTCTCCGAAATCGAGACCGTCGATGGCCTGATGAACCCGGTAGTGGCGGAGCGCTACGGCGACGTGTATCGGACGATGCGCGACGAGATCGAGCTGCTGCAGATGGCCGGCACCGAATTCGACCTCGACCAGTACCGGGCGGCGAAGCTGACACCGGTGTTCTTCGGCTCGGCGATCAACAACTTCGGCATCCGCGAGCTGCTCAACGGCTTCACGCAGTGGGCGCCGCCGCCGCAGCACCGCAAGGCCCGAGCCGCGGCCGGCGAGCGCGACGTCGAGCCGGGGGAGGAGAAGTTCAGTGGCTTTGTGTTCAAGATCCAGGCGAACATGGATCCGAAGCACCGCGACCGCGTCGCCTTCATCCGCGTCTGCTCCGGCGCGTACAAGCGCGGCATGACCCTGCACTCGGTGCGCCTGGGCGGGCCGGTGCGCGTGTCGCACGCGCTGACCTTCATGGCCGCCGATCGCGACGTCGTCGAGGAAGCCTTTCCCGGCGACATCATCGGCCTGCACAACTACGGCACGATCGCGATCGGCGATTCGTTCTCCGAAGGCGAGGAGCTGCGCTTCACCGGCATCCCCAACTTCGCGCCGGAACTGTTCCGTCGCGTGATCCTCAAGGATC
>JBFHQK010000181.1:0-5843 GCA_041592255.1 Fontimonas sp. | reverse complement strand
GTGCTGGGCACGGCGCTGGTCGTTTATTCCGTTGCCACACAGGCCTCCACGCCGGCCGCTCACGACATCACCGTGCCGACCGAACCGGGGACTTCGGTGGTGGTCGAGTGGACCGGGACCTCGTTGCCCGGCATTTCCGGCATCGGCACCCTCGGCAGTCTGGTCGAGGCGCCGCAGCCGTGCGTCGACGGCGGGGTCGACGATTCGCATCGCATCACGCTGGCGGTGCCCGAGGGCACCGATGGCGCGGTCAACATCGCGGCCGAAGTCCACATCGAATGGCAGGAGGGGAATCCGGATCCCAGCGGCACCTTCACCGACCCGGACCTGGTGCTCGCCGTGTACCGGGATGGCGCGCTGCAGGGATTCAGCGACGGCGGCAGCCCGCAGGAAAACGTCGGGCTGAGCAATCCCGGCGCCGGGGTCTACAGCGCGGTGGTGTGCCCCTTCATCGCCTCGCTGCCGACGGCTTACCGCGGCAGGCTGACCGTCACGGCCTTGGCGCCGGCGGCGTGTCTGCGCAAGCCGAGCAAGGCGCATGCGCATTCGAGCGTGCCGTCTTCACGCGACGACCTGGCCGATCAGGAGCACGCCGGCTTCGCGAACGTCGACGTTTATCTTGGCGCCACCGCCGGTCGCGCGTCACCGGTCCCCGACTTTGCCGGGCGCCACCAGCCCGCGCTGTTCGACCGGGCGCTGGCCAAACCGACGTTCCTGTGGGCGCGCACCGACGCGCCGGTGGCGGCGGTGGGGGCACTCACCGAGCGCGAGTTGCTGATCGCGCGGGCGCGCGCGCATCTGCGCGACGAGGCCAAGCATCTGCGACTCACGTCGGCCATGATCGACGGCGCCGAGGTGATGGACGCGCAGTTCAACGGCAACGGCCCGGCCGTCGTGCGCTTCCGCCAGCGCGTCGACGGCATCGAGGTGTACTACCGCACCCTCAATGTGCTGCTCGACCGCGGCTACCAGCCGATCGCGGTGTCCGGCTATTTCGCCACCGCCTACGATCTGGCGACCGTGCGCCGGCAGAGCTTCGCTTATGGCGCGCCGGCGGCCATCGCCGCGGCGTGGAGCACCCTGGGCGGCGTGGTCAATCCGGCGCTGCTGCAGCCCGCGGCCGAGCGCGGCGAATACACGCTGTACTCCGCTCCGGAGCTGGCCGGCAGTCATCGCTTTGAGCGGGCGCCGCGCGTCAAGCGGGTGTACTACCCAAGGACAAGCGGGCTCGAGCCGGCGTATTACGTCGAGCTGTTCGCCCGCGCGCGTGCCAACAATGCGCTGATCGCGTATGCCTTCGTCGTCTCGGCCGCGGATCTGCGCCTCCTGCACCGCAAGAACCTCGTGTCTGACGCCGCCTTCAGCTATCGCGTGTTCGCGGATGACGCCGCGCCGTATCAGCCGTTCGACGCGCCGCTGGGCAACGGCTACACGCCGTTTCCCGGCGCAAGCCGCGACGATCCGATCGTGCGCATCGGCGCCCAGAGCCGCTGGGTGACTCTGGAACACGCCGGCATCGTCACCGGTGATCCGTGGCTGGCGGACGATGCAACCGAGACGCTCAGCAATCACGTCGATGCCTGCCTCGACACCTATGACGTGGCGGTGAACACGCCGGCCGGCGGACTTGCCGTGCCGCCGCCGGTGAACTCCTGCGTCGAGGCGTTCGAGCCGCGCGCCGCGACCACTGCGCCGTACACGTTCGACTACGCAGTCGCCGCCGACGCGGATCCCTCGACCGACGCGGCGAAAAATGCCGCGATCGTCAACCTGTTCTACATGATCAACTGGATGCACGACCGCTGGTACAACCACGGCTTCGACGAGGTCTCCGGCAATGCGCAGGCGCGCAATTTCGGCCGCGGCGGCAAGGAGGGCGACCCGATCCTGGCCCACGGTCAGGATGGTTCGGGACGCAACAACGCCAACATGGCCACGCCCTCGGACGGCAGCTCGCCGGTGATGCAGCAGTACCTGTTCGACGGTCCGGTACAAGGCGAGGTGCGACAGACGGCGCCGACGCCGGGCGCGCCGCTGAAGTTTTCCGCGGCGGCGTTCGGCCCGACCGTGTACGACGTCAGCGGCACGCTGGTCTACACCGACGAAGCCGAGGGCGTCGCCGCCGGCGACGGTTGCGGCCAGGCGCTGCCGAACGCAGGGCTGCCGGTGCCGACGCCGCCGGCGCAGCCGTCCGCCGCGCTGAGCGGCAATATCGCGCTGATCGATCGCGGCAACTGCAACTTCACCACCAAGGCCCAGCATGCGACGGCGTCGGGTGCGGTGGCGCTGATCGTCGTTAACAACAGCGATGGCGATCCGATCACGATGGGCAACGGCGATATCCCGGTCAACGTCGGCGCCAGCCCGACCGATCCGGTCTACCAGATCCCGTCAGTGATGATCCGCAAGGCCGATGCGCAGACGCTCAAGAATCTGATGGCGGCCGGTGCGACCGTCCAGATGCACGTGCAGCGGCTGCCCACCCTGGACGCCGACGGCACGCTCGATAACCAGATCATTGCGCACGAATACTTCCACTACGTGCATCACCGGCTGACCGACTCCAGCAGCCGGCAGACCGGCGCCATGAGCGAGGGCTGGGGCGATATCGGCGCATTCATGCTGTCCACGCGCGCCGACGACCGCAAGATCGACGGCAACAACCGCTACCAGGGCGCCTACGCACTGGGCTGGTACGTCAGCAACAATTTCTTCTCCGGCATCCGGCGCGCGCCGTATTCAACGGACTTCGACAAGAACGCGTTTACCTTCAAGCACATTGCGGACGGTGAGCCGACCCCCGACGGCGCGCCCGGGACGAACAATTCGGAGGTCCACAATGCCGGCGAGATCTGGGCCAACATGATGTGGGAGTGCTACGCCGGCCTGCTCAACGATTCGCGGCACAAGTTCGGCCAAGCGCAGAGCCGGATGCACCACTACATCATCGGCGGCCTGAAGATGACCCCCGCGGATGCGACCTTCACCGAGGCGCGCGACGCGGTGCTGGCAGTCGCGCTGGCGACCGATTTTCGCGATTACCGCAGCTGTTCGAACGGCTTTGCCAGACGCGGCAACGGACTCAATGCGGTGGCACCTTCGCGCTCCAGCAGCGACCTCGTCGGCGTCATCGAGGACTACAGCCCCTTCGTCTGCCAGGGCGGCGGTTCCCACGGTTCCGGGAAGCGGTAGTGCCGACGAGTCGGGCTGCGGTGGCGGCGTGCCGGGCATGAACCTGCTCCTGCTGCGGGTGCCCCGGGCGCAGCCGCGGGATCGGCGCGCGCGTGCCGCGGGCAAGACCTGACGCGGCGCATGCCCTAGAATCCGCGCCGGGCGCCCGTAGCTCAGTTGGATAGAGCAACGGCCTTCTAAGCCGTGGGTCGGGGGTTCGACTCCCTCCGGGCGCGCCAGCACCGGCATGGGAGCCATCATCGGTCCGTTTCGATGCCGAACCTCCCCTTGTTCCCCTGCAACGTTTCGAACGAGGGCGGCGGGTCGGAGCCGATCCGCCGCTGAGGGATGTTCCCGGCGTCGTCGCCTCCCTGCCGCCTGTAAAATGCCGCCCCATCTGCGCCGGGCGAAACGGACGGTATGCCCGGGCCGCATTCATCAAGGGGGATGCCTCATGGGTTACCGATTGGCTGTGCGGGTCGCGCTGGGCGCGGCGCTAGTCGTTTCTGCCGGTGTGGCGCGGGCATCGGAACCAGCGTCCCACGACGTCACGTTGCCGATGACGCCCGGCGCCTCCATCGTCGTCGAATGGACCGGCACGGCGCTGCCGGGCACCTCCGGCATCGGCACGGTCGGAGGCATTGCCGATCCGGCAACGGCGGTGGCCTGCCTGCCGGTGGGGGCGGATGATGCACACACGATCAATCTGACCGTGCCGGAGGGGCTGTACGACAGCCTGCACGTGGCGGCCGATTTCGAGATTGCGTGGGAGGGCGGTGAGCTCGACCCGAGCGGAACGTTCACCGATCCGGATCTGGTCCTGGCGGTCTATCGCGACACCGTCACCCAGCTGGGCTACAGCGATGGCGGCACGCCCTCGGAAAGCGTCGGACTGCAGGATCCGGCGTCGGGATCGTATTCGGCGGTTGTCTGCCCGTTCTTCGCCACCCAGCCGACGGCCTATCGCGGCAAGCTCACGCTTACGGTGCTCGAGCCGGCCGCCTGCATTACGGCGGGTTCGTCCAAGGCGCTGGCGCATTCCACGGTGGGTTCGAGCACTGGCGGCCTCAAGGCGCCGGAGGCGCCGGGTCTGCTGAACTTTGACGTCTATCGCAACGAAACCGCCGCCGTGGCGGTGCCGGTGCCCGATTTCGCCGGCCGCCATCAGCGCGTCCTGTTCGATCGCAGCATGGGCCAGCCGACTTTCCTGTGGGCACGAACGGATGCCCCGGTTGCGGCCGTGGGTGCCCTCACCGAGCGCGAGCTGCTGATCGAACGCGCGCGGGCGCACCTGCGCAGCGAATCCCGCGCGCTGCGACTGACGCCGGCAATGATCAACGAGGCGGCCGTGTTCAACGCGCAGTTCAATGGCAGCGGCCCCGGGATCGTGCGTTTCCGCCAGCGCTTCGACGGCCGCGAGGTGCACCATCGGTCGCTGAATGTGCTGCTCGACCGCAGCTACCGGCCGGTCGCCGTGTCCGGCTACTTCGCCACCGACTACAACCCGACCGAGGTGGCGGCGCGCAGTTTTGTGCGCGCCCCGGCGCAGGCGATTGCCGATGCGTGGATCAGCCTCGGCGGGGTGCTCGACGCAGCGGCGCTCACGCTGACCGAGACGCGGGACGAGTGGCAGCTGTACTCCAAGCCGGCGCTGACCGGCAGTCATGAGTTCGAGCGTGCGCCGCGCGTCAAGGCGGTCTACTACCCGCGTGCGGGCACCCTCGAGCCGGCCTACTTCGTCGAGCTGTTCGCCAACGCCAAGGCCAACCGGCAGTTGATCGCCTATGCCTTCGTGGTGTCGGCGGTCGACGGCCGCATCCTGCACCGGAACAACCTGAAGGCGGATGCGGCGTACAGCTACCGCGTGTTTGCCGATGCCGACGCAATCAACACGCCGTTCGACTCGCCGCTGGGCAATGGCTACACGCCGTTCCCGGGACCGGATCCGAAGCAGACCCTGCCGCGCGTCGGCGGTCCGACCAAGCTGGTGACGCTCGAGCATGCCGGCATCGTCACCGGCGATCCGTGGCTCAAGGATGGCGCCACCGAGACGGCGGGCAACAACGTCGATGCCTGTCTCGACGCCGTCGACGCGCCGTCGGTGGGGCTGAGCATCCGGGCGATCAACACCTGTGATCCGGAGCTGGGCGACATGCGCCCGGCGCCGACCGGCGCCAATGCCTTCGACTATCCGATCGACCCGGACGAGAACCCGGCCAATCCGAACGCGCAGGCCGCCGCGATCGTCAACCTGTTCTATACGATCAACTGGCTGCACGACTGGTGGTACAACCACGGCTTCGACGAGGCGTCCGGCAACGCGCAGATGAGCAACTACGGGCGCGGCGGCAAGGAAGGCGATCCGATCATGGCGCAGGGCCAGGATGCGTCCGGCCGCAACAACGCCAACATGGCCACGCCGTCCGACGGCTCGTCGCCGACGATGCAGCAGTACCTGTTCGACGGCCCGGTCAATGGCGAGGTGCGCACGACCGCCCCGATCGACAGCGGTCCGCTCAAGTTCGCCGCCGCCGCCTTCGGCCCGGACAGCTACGAGCTCACCGCGCCGATCGTGCTCGCTGATGACGACATGGGCGATTCGCCGACCGATGGTTGCGGTGCGGCGGCGCCTGATCCGGGCTTGCCCGTGCCACCGCCGCGTCCGCCGGCCC
>JBFHQK010000180.1:0-5869 GCA_041592255.1 Fontimonas sp. | reverse complement strand
GGGGGCGGCCGCGGCTACTGTGCGGACTCCTTGGCGCGCGGCGCGGCCTTGCGCGAGAACGGGTAGGCGCCGCGCAGCTTGCCGTCGGGCTTGGCCGGGATGATCAGCGACAGGCCCATGGTCACGCCCAGGATCGACGCGGTGCCCAGCAGCGACCACTGCACCGGAATCTTGTACAGGTCGATCATCAGCATCTTGGCGCCGATGAACACCAGCACCACGGCCAGGCCGTACGGCAGCAGGTGGAAGCGCTCGTGGACGCCGGCGAGCAGGAAGTACATCGCGCGCAGGCCGAGGATGGCGAAGACGTTGGACGTCAGCACGATGAACGGATCGGTGGTGATGGCAAAGATCGCCGGGATCGAGTCCACTGCGAACACCACGTCGACGATGCCGATCAGCAGCATCACCACCAGCAGCGGCGTGGCCACGCGCACGCCGTCGATGCGGGTGAAGAAGCGCTCGTCGTCGTAGAACGGGGCGATGCGGAAGCGGCGGCGGATCCACTGCAGCGCCGGGTTGGCGTCCAGATCCGGCTCCTGTCCCGCCGCCCACCACATCTTGGCGCCGGTGAACACCAGGAAGGCGCCGAACAGATACAGCACCCAGTGGAACTGCGCGATCAGCCAGGCGCCGATCAGGATCAGCAGGCCGCGCAGCAGCAGCGCCCCCAGAATGCCGAGCATCAGCACGCGCTTCTGGAACTCCGCCGGCACCGCGAAGTAAGCGAACAGCATCAGGAAGACGAAGATGTTGTCGACCGCCAGCGCCTTTTCGATCAGGTAGCCGGTGATGAACTCCAGCGCCTTGGCGTCGGCCAGCGCGCGCGCAGCGGCGTCCGCGCTCAGACCGCCCAGGCGCCACCACAGGAAGCCGACGAAGACGAAGCTCAGCGCCACCCAGATCAGCGTCCAGATGCCGGCTTCGCGCATCGACACGCGGTGCGCGCCCTGGCGGTTGAGGGCAAAGAAATCGATCAGCAGGGCGACGACGACGAAGGCCGCGAACAGCGACCACAGCAATGGCGTGCCAATTGAAATCATGACGCAAGACCCTCGGGCAATGGACAGGCGCGGTGAACGTCCCCATTCCGGTCTTGCCAGCCACGCCGGCGATGGCGTGGACCGCAGTGCCGGGTGTCGCGTTGGGCGCGATACCGTGCTGACGACACTGCAGGAGCGCGGCGCGCCCCAGCTACTCCCCGTTGGAAGTCAGCGCATTTGAGCAGGCCGCCGGCGGGCGGTCAACCGCCGAGGCGCTGCGGCGCGGGCGGCTTGACCGGGACGCTCGTGCGCAGCGCGCGTCGGCACAGCAGGATGCCGCCCAGGACAATCGCAGCGCCGGCGGCCTGCTGCGCGCCGAAGCGCTCGGACAGCAGCAGCCAGGCGAACACGGTGGCCGCGACCGGCTGCACCAGCAGGCTGACCGACGAAAACGACGCCGGCAGGTGCGCAAAGCCGTAGGCGATCAGTCCCTGGCCGCCGACATGCGAGCACAGCGCCAGCCCCAGCAGCAGCAGCCAGTCGCGCAGCGACGCCGGCCACAGCGCTTCGCCGGCGAGCCACACGATCGGCAGCGTGCATAGCGCCGCGGCGCTGGTGGTCCAGAACATCACCGCCGCGGTCGAGCGATGCGCGCGGCTGCGGCTGAGCACCAGCAGATAGCCGGCATAGAACAGCGAGGTCACGACCGCCAGACCGTCGCCGGCCAGCGTGCGCGCCGAGATGCGCAGGCTGTCCGCCATCAGCACCACGGCGCCGAGCAGCGCCAGCAGCAGGCCGCTGACGAAGATGCGGCTGATGCGCTCGCCGAACACCAGCGCCGCGACCAGTGTCACCCAGACCGGGGCGAGGTTGGTCAGCAGCGTCGAGTTCGCCACCGAGGTCCAGTGAATCGAGTGGTGCCAGAAGGCCAGATCGCCGGCGAAGAAGGCGCCGCCCAGCCACAGGCCCCAGGGCAGGCCGGCCGGCGCGGTGGCGGGGGCCCGCGGCGAGCGCCACAGCCACAGGCCGAGCACCGGCGCGGCCAGGGCCAGGCGCCAGAACGCCACCGCCGTGGGCCCGAGATCGGCCAGGCGCACAAATACCGGCGCCAGCCCGATCAGCACGGCGCCCAGAATCAGCGCCTGCAGCGCGCGCCCCGCGGCGCTCACGCGCCGCCGGCCGGGTCAGCGTGGCGGCGTGTCCAGTCGCCGATCGCGCGGTCGTAGTCGCGTACCAGCGTGCCGAACACCCGGTCCCAGATCGGCAGGAAGCCGGCGTAGTTGCCGCGTACACGCGAGTGGTGGAAATCGTGATGCAGCGCCCCATGCGAGCCGGGCAGCCAGTGCGTCGGCGTCCACGGAAAGTCGTAGCCGGCGTGGCCCTCGGCCGCCTCCCACTGCCGCCAGACAATCCACACCCACAGCAGCGCCACGTGCGCACCCAGCAGCGCCGGGCCGACAAACGCCAGCGAACCGGTGAGCACGTATTCGAGCGGATGCATGTAATGGCCGGTGATCGCCCACGGCGCGAGCACACGGTGATGGCGGCCATGCACGTGCTTGAGCAGCCAGCGGCGGTGCAGCGCCCGGTGCATCCAGTAGAACAGGAAGTCGTCGAGGTAGATGCAGAACAGCAGCTGCAGCGCCAGCAGCCAGAGCGGCGGCAGCGGCCCGGCGTGGATCCCCGCCAGCCGCATCAGCGGCCAGGCCAGCAGCGCCACCGCCGCCATCCAGACGTTGTTGAGCAGCCACTGGCGCACCGACAGGCGCACCATGCGCGCCCCCGGCACCAGAATCCCGCGCGCCGCGGCCTCGGCTGCGTCCAGCGCGGCGCCGCGCGGGTTCTGGATGCGCCAGCGCCGCAGGCGGGCCGGATCGCGCGCCGCGATCCAGGTCAGCGGACCGGCAAAGGCGATGAACGCCACCATGCTCAGCACGACGGTGGCGACCGGCACCTGCCAGAACAGGGGGTCGCGGTAGGCGTCTAGGACAGCGGCGAGCGAGGCGTTCATGGCGCGCAAGCGTAGCAGTCCGGCGCGCCGCCGAAGGGTGTGCACGCACGCCAGCAGCGGCGGTTATCATCCGCCCGCCGCCGCCTTATGCACAGCGCCTGCGGAACACGGTTTCTCGCCACAATCAAGTTCCGCCACCGTCAATTTACCGTCATGTGTGTGCAGGCCACTGTTTCTGAAAGAGTTAAAGGTGCACCCGTTTTCGCATCCGCAGCCTGCGGCGGCGCGGGGGCGGCGCAGCCGCGCCGACACATCCACATGCTTATCCACAAGCCGTGAGCACCTGGGTCGTCACTGTGGCGGTGCCGGTGCCGCTGTTTCGCGGCTTCGACTACCGCGTCGCGCCGGCGCAGCTCCCCGGCCTGCGCCGCGGCTGCCGCGTCCGCGTGCCGTTTGGCCGGCGCGAGCTGGTCGGCGTCGTCGTGCAGGCACCGCGCGAAACCGCCGCCGAGGCCGCCGACTTCCGTGATCTGGGCGCGGTGCTGGACGACGCACCGCTGCTGCCGGCCGAGCTGCTGGCGCTGTGCGAATGGGCCGCCGAGTACTACCGCCACCCGCTGGGCGAAGTGCTCAGCGGCGCGCTGCCGGGACGCCTGCGCCACGGCGCGGCGGCGCGGCGCGCGGTCAGCGCCTGCTATGCACTGACCGCGGCCGGTGCCGCCGCGCTGGAGACGCTGCCCCCGCACCATCGCGCGCAGCGCCTGCTGCTCGAACAGCTGCGGGACGGGCCACGCGAGCGCGGTGCGCTCGACACCGATGCCGCGGCCCTGCGGCGCGCCCTCGACCGCGGCTGGATCGCCCCGGCAGCCACAGCGGCACCGCCGCGATGCGGCAGCGCCGGACCGGCGCCGACGCCGGAGCAGGCGCAGGCCCTGGCGATGCTGGCGGCAGCGGCGACCGGCTTTGGCGTGCACCTGATCGAAGGCGTCACCGGCAGCGGCAAGACCGAGCTGTATCTGCGCCGCATCGAGGCGGTGCTGGCCGACGGCGCGCAGGCGCTGGTGCTGGCGCCCGAGATCAGCCTGACGCCGCAGCTCGAGGCCCGCTTCCGCGAGCGGCTGGGCGACGGCGTCTGCAGCTTCCACTCGGGCATGACCGACCGCGAGCGCGAGCAGGCCTGGCTACGCGCCAGCGACGGCAGCGCGCGGGTGGTCATCGGCACGCGCTCGGCGGTATGGCTGCCGTTCGCGCGCCTGGGCCTGATCGTGGTCGACGAGGAACACGACACCTCGTACAAGCAGCAGGACGGCTTCCGCTACTCGGCGCGCGACGTCGCCATCCTGCGGGCGCAGAAAAACCACGTGCCGGTGCTGCTGGGCAGCGCGACGCCATCGCTGGAGTCACTGCACAACGCGCGCGCCGGGCGCTATCAGCACATCGTGCTCGAACGGCGCGTGCGCGACGTGCCGCCGCCGGCAATCCGCATTCTCGATGTGCGCAGCCTGCCGCTCGACCACGGCCTGTCGGCGCCGCTGCTGCAGGCGATCGAACGCCATCTCGCCGCCGGCGGGCAGGTGCTGCTGTTCCTCAACCGCCGCGGCTACGCGCCGGTGCTGCTGTGTCATGCCTGCGGCTGGAGCGCGCCGTGTCCGCAATGCGACGCGCACCTGACGCTGCACCGCGGCCGCCACCGGCTGATCTGCCACCACTGCGGCGCCCAGCAGCCGCTGCCCCGCGCCTGCCCGTCCTGTGACGGGGCGGCGCTGGTCGCGCTGGGCGCCGGCACCGAGCGCATCGAGCAGGCGCTGGCCAACCGCTTCCCGCAGTATCGCGTCGCGCGCTTCGATTCCGACCGCATCAGCGGCGCGGCGGCACTCGAACGCCAGCTCGCCGACATCCGCGAGGGCCGGGCGCAGATCCTCGTCGGCACCCAGATCCTCGCCAAAGGGCATGATTTTCCGGGCCTTTCACTGGTCGGCATCGTCTCCGCCGACCAGGCGCTGTACGGCAGCGACTTCCGCGCCATCGAGCGCATGGGCCAGCTCGTGACCCAGGTCGCCGGCCGCGCCGGGCGCGGCGGCCAGCCCGGCGAAGTCTGGCTGCAGACCCATGAGCCCGAACACCCGCTGCTGCGCACCCTGGCCGAGCGCGGCTACCGCGCGCTGTGCGACGCACTGCTGGTCGAGCGCGAGCAGACCAGCCTGCCGCCCTACAGCCACCTGGCCCTGTTGCGCGCCGAGTCCCGCGAGCCGGCGCTGGCGCTGCGCTATCTCGACACCGCCCAGGCGCTGTTCGCCGGTCAGCCCGAGGTCACCGTGATGGACCCGATTCCGTCCGGCATGGAGCGTCGCGCCGGCTTCGTGCGCGCGCAGCTGCTGCTGCAGTCGCCCAGCCGCGCCGCCCTGCAGCGCGCACTGGCCGCCGCCGTGCCACGGCTCGACGGCCTGCCGGACGCGCGCAAGCTGCGCTGGTCGATCGACGTCGACCCCTACGACCTGATGTAGCCGGACGCCGCCATGTCCAACCGTACCGGCGGACACTTGCGGCTTGGGCGATAATCGCGCATCGTGACCTTTGGTCGCAGCAACCCGAGAACCCTCACTTGGCGGCCGAACAACTCGCATTCGCTGCGTTTGATGCCGAGAACGGCCAGCTAACACCGCACCTTCGTTCGGCCATCGAAGCGATGGCGCATGAGGGCGGGCACGAAGCGCGTGGCGCCGTATTCACTCGTCCGGAAATCGTTGAGTTCATTCTCGACTTGTCCGGGTACGACGAAACCCTTCCGCTGCACGAGAAACGGCTGCTGGAGCCCTCCTTTGGCGGCGGCGATTTTCTGATTGCGGCTGTACGCCGGCTGCTCAAGTCGTGGCGCGCGCACACTGATCTGCAGGCAGTGCCACTGCGTGATCTCGGCGACGCAATCCGTGGCGTC
>JBFHQK010000179.1:0-5888 GCA_041592255.1 Fontimonas sp. | reverse complement strand
GTTCCTCGCGGGGCGCGATCAGCTGATCCGGATCGGCGAAGCGCGCGCCGCTGCGCGACAGGCCCAGCGAGGCCTCCGGCTGCAGCTCGAAGAAGCTGCGGCCGGCGGCCGATCCGGCCACCGTCTCGGCAACGCCGAGAAAGGTGAAATGGCCGTCGTCGAGCCACTGCAGGAAGGCGCGCGCCTCGGCGCAGTCGTCGGCCTCGACGCCCGGCGGCGGCGACTGCAGCGCATCGGCCAGCTCGCGCAGCCGTGCGCGCATCGCCGGGTAATCGACCACCACCGTGCCGAGGTCGCTGACCACCTGGTGCACATCGGCTTCCAGCGCCGCGTAGCTGGCCGCGTCGCGCAGGGCTTCGAATTCGAGGTGGATCAGCGACTCGGCGCCGGCTTCGCCGGCGGCGACCGGCTGTGCCTGCTGCAACCGCCCCTCGGCGCTGCGGCGCATCCCCAGCACCGGATGCACGGTCCAGTCGATCGAACTGCCGGCCGCGCGCACCGCCATGCACACCGAATCGACCAGGAACGGCATGTCCTCGACGACCGTGTCCAGGCGCGCGAAGCCGCGTGCATCGTCGCCCGACGGCGGGCTCAAGCGCAGCAGCAGCTGTCCCCGATCGCGCTGGCGCGCCAGCTGCCAGTGATGAAAGCCGATCTCGCACAGCTCGTCGGGTGCGCGCATCCGCAGCGCATCGAGCGAGGACATTTCGTAGTACTGGCGCAGAAAGCCACGGAACGCGGCACGCTCCGCAGCCTCGACGCGCGTCTCGGCCAGGGCCTCCACCTGTGCCAGCAGAAGCTCCTGCTCCTGCATCGACTGGGACCTCATCGTCGGTCTCCTCGTGCGCCCCCTGCGGGTGCGCCAATTTTTGGCCGAGTATACGCGCGCCCCTGCGCGCTGCCGTCCGGGAAAACCTTCTGTCGAGCCGCCCCCATGCGCGGTCCGCTACTATGCCCGCCCATGGATCTCGCTCCGCTTGCCCTGCTGCTGCTGTTCCTCGTCGCCAGCGCGCTCTGGTGGCGCGAGCGCAACCGCGCGCAACATCTGCTGCAGCAGCGCAATGCGCTGCAGCACGAACTCGAGCACTGCGTCACGCTGCACGAGGACATGACGCGCCGCGCCGTCATCGCCGAGCAGCGCGAGCGCGCCCACGCGGACCTGCACGATCAGATCGGCGCGCGGCTGCTGGCGCTCAGCGATGCCGCGCCGGGCACCCCGGCAGCAGAAATCGCCGATGCGATCCTGAGCGACCTGCGGCAGGCCGCGCCCCACCGCCGTGGCCGCGCCGCCGATGCCGCGCCGACGCCGGTGGACCCGGACCGCGCCTAGACCGCGGATGGCGGCGTGCCCGGCGCGTTCGCATCGCAGATGCTGAGCCTCGCCATCGCAGGGGGCGTGCTGTGGGCCGGTGCGAGCGCGCTGGCCTGGCTGGCCGCCGACCGGCTGATCTTTCTGCCGCCGCCACCGAGCTATCGGGCCGAGGCGCTGGGTGCAACGCTGATTGACAGCGGTGATGGCGCGCGCATCGCGCTGCTGCATCTGCCCCATCCGACCGCGCGCTACACGCTGCTCTACAGTCATGGCAACGCCGAGGATCTGGGCCACATCGCGCCGGTGCTGGCGCTGCTGCACGACGCCGGCTTTGCGGTGCTGGCCTACGACTACCGCGGTTACGGCGCCAGCCGCGGCGGCCCGCCCTCCGTCGCCGGCGCCTACCGCGACCAGGACGCGGCCTACCGCCATGCGACCCGCACCCTGGGCATCGCGCCGGATCGCCTGATCGTGCACGGTCGCTCGGTTGGCGCCGGCCCGGCGGTGGCGCTTGCGGCGCGCGAGCCGGTGGCCGGCCTGATTCTCGAAAGCGCCTTCGTCAGCGCCTACCGCGTGCTCACGCGCGTGCCGCTGCTGCCGTTCGACCGCTTCGACAACCTCGCACGGCTGCCCGCGGTGCGCTGCCCGGTGCTGGTGATTCACGGCCGCCGCGACCGCATCGTCCCGGTATGGCACGGCGAGCGGCTGCATGCCGCGGTGCGCGGCCCGCGTCAGGCCTACTGGGTCGAGGACGCCGGCCACAACGATCTGGTGAGCGTCGCCGGCGCCGGGTACACGCAGCAGTTGCAGGCCTTCGCCGTGCAGCTGGCGCGGCGCGACCTGCCGCCCCCCTGAACGCACGCCCGCGCGCCGCCCGGAGCGGCTTCACGCCGCGCGCGGGATGGTGGCGCAGACCGCCCACGCCCGCGCCGTCAGCCGGATCGAGCCGTCCGCCGCCGTCGGCAGGCACTGCTGCAGGCGCGCCTGCAGCCGTGCGCGCGCGTCCGGATCCAGCGCCATCGCGTAGGCCGGCGCTGGACCCTGGCCGCCGAGAAACGGCTGCCAGTAGTCGTCGAAGTCGCTGAACACCGCCGGAATCTCGATGGCCGTGCTGCGAACCGCCTGCAACCCGGCAGCGGCAAACAGCGCTTCGAGGTGCGCCGGCTGGTACTGCGCAAAGCGCACCCCCTCATCGAGCGCGGCGGCAGCGGCATCCACGGCCACCGCCGCGTCCCAGAAATGGCGGATCGGCGCCATACCACCGGCATAGTCCCAGACATAAGCGGCGATGACCCCGTCCGCCGCGCTGACCCGCCGCATCTCCGTCAGCGCCGCCTGCGGATCCGGCACGAAGTTCAGCACCAGACCCGAGACCACCGCATCGACGCTGCCATCGGCCAGCGGGATGTGCGCCGCATCGCCCGGATACAGCGCCACGCGCGCGCCCAGCGCGGTCTTCGCCAGCTGCAGAAATCCCGCCGAGGGTTCGACGCCGGCCACCGACGCCGGCGCGCAGTGCTCCACAATCGCCGCGCACAGCGCCCCGGTCCCGCAGCCGACGTCGAGCCAGCGGCGGCCGGCCGGCAGCGCCAGCCAGGACAGAAACCGCGGCGCGACGCGGCGGCTCCAACGACCGACATAGCGCTCATACGGACTGCCGCGCTCCCAGGAATCCGCCACCGCTGCGTGCACCATCACCGCCTCGCTCGCCGCCACCCGCGCCCGACTGCCGGCGAGCATGCGCCGGCCACGCCGGCGCGCGCGGTGCCATCGATCACCCAGGCGCGAGGCTTCAGAACTCCAGGTCCAGCGCGCCGCACAGCCAGTCGAGCAGCGGCACGAGGCGGGCGTAGTGGCCGCTGAGGTGCGCCACCAGGTCCGGCCGCAGCAGATCGGCTTCGGCCAGCGGCGCCGAGGCGATGAAATCCTTGCGCCGCAGGTCGTCGATCAGTTCGTGCGCGGGGTCGTAGCCGCGCGGCGGGCGCGCCAGCGCCTCGCCGCCCAGCGTGAACACCTTGACGAATGCGGGCGCGCGGGTGGCCTGTTTCCAGCTGACCGGGTTGCTGAGCATGTAGTCGCGGATCCGCTTCAGGGTCGGCGGCTGCGGGTGCCAGATTCCACCGCCGATGAAACAGGCGCCCGGCTCGATATGCAGGTACAGCCCCGGCGCGTCGAGTCGCCCCATGGCGGCACTGCCGGCATCGCCGCGCGCGCTGGCCCTGGCGGCGGCGTGGGCGAAGTAGATGCCGGCATGCGTCTTGTACGGACGCTTGTCGGCGGAAAAGCGCGTGTCGCGATGGATGCGGAACAGCGACCCGCCGACCGGTCTGGCGACCGCGGTCAGCTGCGGGCTGAGGGCCTGCAACGGCGTAGCCATGTCCGCGATCAGGCGCAGACAGGGCGCGCGCACCTGGCTTTCGTAGCGCGGCTTGTTGGCCTGGAACCACTCCCGCGAGTTGTGGCGCGCCAGCGCGCGCAGGAAGGTGAAGAGATCAGCGCTGAAATACGGCGTCGGCGTGTTCATCGGCCAGTCTTACCGCGGATGATGGCGCCCGGCAAACGCGCGCGTGCCGCCCGCGCGGAGCATCAGGTCCCGGCGCGCGGACCGGCCCGGCCGTGGCGTTCCAGCGGCGCGCGCCAGCGCACGGCGGCGTCGGCCGGAATCTGCGCCCAGTCGAAGCGCCAGCGCCAGCTGCTGGCGGCAATGCCGGGACGATTGATGCGCGCCTCGTCACCCAGCCCGAGCAGATCCTGCAGTGGCACCACCGCCAGCGGCGCGCGCGAAGCCCAGGCGCACTCGACCAGCGCCTGCGGCATCTCGAGGTGCGCCCCCAGCAGTGCGTGCACGTTGTCGCGCACGTTCGCCGGTGCGGACTGCCACCAGCCCAGCGTCGTCGCGTTGTCGTGCGTGCCGGTGTAGCAGACGGTATCAGCCTCGTGTTGCGCCGGCAGGTGATCGTTGTCGGGCTGACCGTCGAAGGCGAACTGCAGCACGCGCATCCCCGGAATCTCGAGCGCCTTGCGCAGCGCGATCACATCCGGCGTGATCTCGCCGAGGTCCTCGGCCACCAGGCGCGTGGCGCCCAGCACCGGGGCGATGGCGTCGATCGCCGCGCGGCCCGGACCCGGCACCCAGCGCCCGGTCGCGGCGGTCGGCGCCCCGGCGGGAATGCGCCAGGTCGCGGCAAAGCCGCGGAAGTGGTCCAGCCGCAGCAGGTCGTAGCGTCGCGCGTGCACCTCGAAACGGCGACGCCACCAGCGCCAGTTCTCGGCCGCCATCGCCTCCCAGCGATACGGCGGATAGCCCCAGGACTGGCCGGTGGTGGAGAAATAGTCCGGCGGCACGCCCACGGTCGCGCGCACCTGACCATTGGCATCGACCTCGAACAGTTCGCGATGGAGCCAGACATCGGCCGAGTCGTGGGCGAGGAACAGCGGCACGTCGCCGAAGATCTTCACGCCGAGCGCGTGGGCGTGGCTGCGAAACGCGTCCCAGGCCTGCGCGAAGGAGAACTGCTCGCGCAGCACGGCCTCGATCGGCGCGGACAGCCGCCGGCGGGCCGCCGCCAGCGCCGCCGGATCGGCACGCCGCAGCGGCTCCGGCCACTCCCACCACGGCGCCCGGCCCTGCGCCTCGCGCAGCGCGCTGAACAACGCCCAGTCGTCGAGCCAGTCGCGCTCGCGCTCGACAAACGCCGCGTAGGCGTGCCGGTCCAGCGCTGGCAGCTGCGCCGGAATCAGCGCGGCGTCGCCGGCACAGGCCGAGGTCGGCTGAAACGGATTGCCGAAGCCGTCGGGCGGTCCGACCGGCAGGATCTGCCAGACGCCGAAGCCGGCCTCGGCGCACAGTGCGGCGAAGCGGTCGGCATCCGGGCCCAGCCGCGCGGACGGCAGCGCCGACAACGGCAGCAACACCCCGGCACTGCGGCTGATCCAGCTCATCATGGCGGCGAAGCTCCGGCGGGTTCTTCGGTCGGCCGCATCGTACCGCCGTGCGCCGGCGGCGCCGGCGTGTCGGTCTCGCGGGCGACGCAGCGGCTGAAGGCGTGCTCGAGCCGCAGTGGCGCTGGCACGCCAAGCTCGCGGTACAGCGCGCGCAGCTGGGCGCGGAACAGGGCGTCGAAATCGGCCACCGCCGGCGTCGGATTGACGTCGCCGGGCCACCAGAACCAGTCGGACGCCTCGCACACGCCCAGCTGGCGCGACAGCGCCGGCGTGGGCGCGGCGCAGGCGTCATAGCGGCGCTTGGCGTCAGTCAGCAGCTCCCAGGCACGGTTCTTCTCCGGGTGTCCGATCCAGGTCAGGAGCTGGCCGGCCACCCAGCTGCCGGCGCGCAGCCGCGGCAGCGCGGCGGCCGGGCACGCGGGATCGGCGCACAGCGCGCCCGGCAGCGCCGGCTGCAGCCGTGCGTGTTCAGCCAGCCGGCGATAGAGGCCGCGCACGAAGTGGATGCCGTTGTCCGGATACCAGCCCCAGGGGTTCTCGCCGTCGAGCGCCAGCAGAACGACGCGGCGATCCGGCCCGGCGGCGGCGATCCGCTCCAGATGCAGCAACAGCTCGTTGAGCGCATCAGACG
>JBFHQK010000178.1:0-5905 GCA_041592255.1 Fontimonas sp. | reverse complement strand
CGTGTAGGTGCCCATGCCGAGGAACACGGCGTCGTAGTCGTCGTGCAGGCTCTGGAAGGGGATGTCGACGCCGATGTCCGTGTTGAGGCGGAACTCGACGCCCATGCCCTCGAGGATCTTGCGCCGGGTCTTGACCACGTCCTTTTCGAGCTTGAACGGCGGGATGCCGTAGGTCAGCAGGCCGCCGATCTCGCTGTAGCGGTCGAACACCACCGGCTTGACGCCGTTGCGCGCGAGCACGTCGGCACAGCCCAGGCCGGCCGGTCCGGCGCCGACGATGGCCACGCGTTTGCGCGTCCACTTGACCTTGGACATGTCCGGGCGCCAGCCCTGCTTGAGCGCCTCGTCGGTGATGTATTTCTCGATCGAGCCGATGGTCACCGCGCCGAAGCCGTCCTCGAGCGTGCACGCGCCTTCGCACAGGCGGTCCTGCGGGCAGATGCGGCCGCAGATTTCGGGCAGCGAGTTGGTCCGGTGCGACAGCTCCGCGGCGGCGAACAGGTTGCCTTCCTCGACCAGCTTGAGCCAGTTGGGGATGAAGTTGTGCACCGGGCACTTCCACTCGCAGTACGGGTTGCCGCAGCCGAGGCAGCGGCCGGACTGGGCCTTGGCCTGCTCCGGCTGGAACTGGCCGTAGATCTCGCGGAAGTCGTGCACGCGCACTTCGACCGGCGACTTGGCCGGATCCTGGCGCGGCAGGTCGAGAAACTGATTGACGTTCTTTGCACCCATGATGGTTTCCTCAGGCCGCTGCGCGCACGGAGTCGATCAGCGAGCCGATTTCTGCGGCCTTGGGCTTGACCAGCCAGAACTTGCCGACGAAATCGGCCCAGTCCGACAGGATCTGCTGCGCCCACTTCGAGCCGGTGACCTTGGCGTAGTCGGCGACGATGCCGCGCAGGTAGTTCTCGTGCGCCTCCATCGACTCGGAGACGACGCGATGAATGTCGATCAGCTCGTGGTTGTAGCGGTCGACGAAGCTGCGCTTCTCGTCGAGCACATAGGCGAAGCCGCCGGTCATGCCGGCACCGAAATTGACGCCGGTGCGGCCGAGCACGACGACGACGCCGCCGGTCATGTATTCGCAGCCGTGATCGCCGCAGCCTTCAACCACCGCATGCGCGCCGGAGTTGCGCACAGCGAAGCGCTCGCCAGCCATGCCGGCGGCGTAGAGCGTGCCGCCGGTGGCACCGTAGAGGCAGGTGTTGCCGATGATCGCGGCGTCGCGGGTTTCGTAGCGCACGCCCTTGGGCGGCTTGACGACGATGCGGCCGCCGGCCATGCCCTTGCCGACGTAGTCGTTGGCATCGCCCTCGAGCTCCAGCTGCAGGCCGCCGGCGTTCCAGACGCCGAAGCTCTGCCCGGCCGTGCCCGTGAGCTTGAGCGTGATCGGCTTGTCGGACATGCCGAGGTTGCCGTGGCGGCGCGCGATCTCGCCCGACAGGCGCGCGCCGATCGACCGGTGCCGGTTCTGCACCGTGTAATGGAAGATGCCGCCGGTCTTGTGCTCGATCGCCGGCAGGCAGTCCTGCAGCATCGCCTCGGCCAGCTCGCCCTTGTCGAACGGCTCGTTGTTGAACATGCAGTACTGCGCGCTCGGCAGCGTCATGCCGGCCGATTCGAGGATCGGCTGCAGATTGAGGTTCTGCGTCTTGGCGTTCTCGACCTCGTCGATCTCGAGCAGGTCGGTGCGGCCGATCAGCTCGGCAATCGAGCGCACGCCCAGCGCCGCCAGCCACTCGCGCGTCTCCTCGGCAACGAAGCGGAAATAGTTCATCACCATTTCCGGCAAGCCGATGAAGTGCTCCAGGCGCAGCACCTGGTTCTGCGTCGCCACGCCGGTGGCGCAGTTGTTCAGATGGCAGATGCGCAGGTACTTGCAGCCCAGCGCGACCATCGGCGCGGTGCCGAAGCCGAAGCTCTCGGCGCCCAGGATCGCCGCCTTGACCACGTCAAGCCCGGTCTTGAGGCCGCCGTCGGTCTGCACGCGCACCTTGTCGCGCAGGTTGTTCATGCGCAGGGTCTGGTGCGTTTCCGACAGGCCCAGCTCCCAGGGCGTGCCGGCGTACTTGACCGAGGTCAGCGGGCTGGCGCCGGTGCCGCCGTCGTAGCCGGAGATCGTGATCAGGTCGGCGTAGGCCTTGGCCACGCCGGCGGCGATCGTGCCCACGCCCGGGCCGGACACCAGCTTGACCGACACCAGCGCCTGCGGGTTGACCTGCTTCAAGTCGAAGATCAGCTGCGCCAGATCCTCGATCGAGTAGATGTCGTGGTGCGGCGGCGGCGAGATCAGCGCAACACCCGGCCGCGCGTAGCGCAGCTTGGCGATCTGCTCGTTGACCTTGTCGCCGGGCAGCTGGCCGCCCTCGCCGGGCTTGGCGCCCTGCGCGACCTTGATCTGCAGCACTTCGGCGTTGACCAGATAGTGCGGGGTGACGCCGAAGCGGCCGGACGCGACCTGCTTGATCTTCGACATCTTTTCGGTGCCGTAGCGTGCCGGGTCCTCGCCGCCCTCGCCGGAGTTGGAGCGTCCGCCCAGGCGGTTCATCGCGATCGCCAGCGCCTCGTGCGCTTCCGGCGACAGCGCGCCCAGCGACATGCCGGCAGAGTCGAAGCGCTTGAGGATCGCCTCGGCGGACTCGACTTCGTCGACCGGGATCGCGTTGTGGGTCTTGAGCTTGAACAGATCGCGGATCGTCGCCACCGGGCGTTCGTTGACGATCTGGGCGTAGACCTTGTAGTCGGCGTAGACGCCGGATTTCACCGCCTTCTGCAGCGTGCCGATCACGTCCGGGTTGTAGGCGTGGTACTCGCCGCCGTGGACGTACTTGTACAGGCCGCCCTGCTCGATCGCCTTGCGCGCGCTCCAGGCGATGTCGGCGAGTCGGTCCTGCTCATCCTGCAGCTGCGCAAAGCGCGCGCCACCGATGCGCGACACCGTGCCCTCGAAGCACAGGCCGACGACCTCGTCGTGCAGGCCGACGATCTCGAACAGCTGCGCGCCGCGGTACGACGAAATCGTCGCGATGCCCATCTTCGAGATGATCTTGTACAGCCCCTTGTTGATGCCCTTGCGGTAGGACTGCGCCAGCTGCTCGGCCGGCTTGTTCTTGACCTGGCCGGCGCGCGCCATTTCGTAGAGCGTGGCGTAGGCGAGGTACGGATAGATCACCGACGCGCCGTAGCCGATCAGGCAGGCGAAGTGATGCGGGTCGCGCGCGGTCGCGGTCTCGACGACGATGTTGCAGTCGCAGCGCAGCCCTTCGTGCACCAGGCGGTTGTTGACCGCGCCCACCGCGAGCAGCGCATGGATCGGCAGCTTGCCGCGTTCGATCGCGCGGTCGGACAGCACCAGCACCACCTTGCCGGATCGGACCGCGGCCGCGGCGTCGTCGCAGACATGCTCGAGTGCGGCCTGGAGCCCGCCGGGCTGGTCGGGATCGTAGTTGAGGTCGAGCAGATGATGGGCGTAGGCGGCATCGTCGTTGCCGATCGCCAGCAGTCGCTTGAACTTGGCCTCGGACAGGATCGGCGAATCGATCAGCAGGCGCGCGGCGCGCTCCGGCGACTCCTCGAAGATGCCGCGCTCGGCGCCGAGCTGGCACTCCAGCGACATCACCACCTGCTCGCGCAGCGGGTCGATCGGCGGGTTGGTGACCTGCGCGAACATCTGCCGGAAGTAGTCGTAGACCGAGCGCACCTGGCCTGACAGCACCGCGAACGGCGTGTCGTCGCCCATCGAGCCGACCGCCTCCTGGCCCGACTCGGACAGCGGCCGCAGCACCTGGTCGCGCTCCTCGAAGGTCAGCTGGAACATCTTGTGATAGGTCGCCACCATGTCCGGCGGCATCACGTCCAGCGAGCTGGGATCCTCGGACAGCGAGGCTTCGAGCCGCTTCATATTGCTCTTCAGCCACTGCTTGTACGGTCGCCGCGACGCCAGCATGCGGTCGATGTCCTCGGGCCGCAGCAGCGCGCCGGTTTCGGTGTCGACGGCGAGGATCTCGCCGGGCTTGAGGCGCCCCTTCTCGACCACGTCCTGCGGCCGGAAGTCATGCACGCCGATTTCCGACGCCAGCACGATGTGGCGGTCCGCGGTGATCACGTACCGCGCCGGCCGCAGTCCGTTGCGGTCAAGCGTGCAGGCGGCGTAGCGGCCGTCGGTGACGACGACGCCGGCCGGGCCGTCCCAGGGCTCCATGTTCACCGAGTTGTACTCGTAGAACGCGCGCACGTCGGGATCGAGATCCTCAACGTTCTGCCACGCCGGCGGGATCAGCGCCCGCAGCGCGGCGAAGATGTCCATGCCGCCGGCGAGCAGCACTTCGAGCATGTTGTCGAGCGACTGCGAATCCGAGCCGCTCATGCCCACCAGCGGCGCGATCTCCTCGATATCGGGAATGTCGGCGCACTGGAACTTCTTGGCGCGCGCCAGCGCCCACTTGCGGTTGCCGGAAATGGTGTTGATCTCGCCGTTGTGGGCGAGATAGCGGAACGGATGGCACAGGTTCCAGCGCGGCAGGGTGTTGGTCGAGAAGCGCTGGTGGAACACGCACATCGACGATTCGAGCGCGGGATCGGCGAGGTCGGGGTAGAGCACCGGCAGAAACTCCGGCATCACCAGGCCCTTGTAGACGATCACGCGGCAGGACAGGTGCGTGATGTAGAAATCGCGGTCGTTCTCGGCCTCGATCAGCTTCTCGGTGCGCCGCCGCGCCTTGAACAGCTTGAGCTCGAAGGCGAACTTGTGCAGACCCGTGGGCGCGGTGATGAAAGCCTGCTCGATCACCGGCAGGGTCTTGAGCGCCTCTTCACCCAGCGCCGCGCGGTCGGTCGGCACCTCGCGAAAGCCGGCCAGCGTCAGGCCGTGCAGCTCGACGCTTTCCTTGAGCGCAGCCTTGGCGCGCGCGCGGCGCTTCGCGTCCTGGGAAAAGAAGATGTTGCCGACGCAGTAGTTGCCGGTGGCGTCCGCGCCCAGATCGAAGCCCAGCCGCGCGGCCTCACGGCGCAGGAAGGCGTCCGGCTTCTTCATCAGCAGGCCGCAGCCGTCGCCGGTCTTGCCGTCGGCGGCCACCGCGCCGCGGTGCGTCATCCGATGCAGCGCGGTCACCGCGGTCTGCACCAGCTTGTGGCTGGGCTGGTCGTCCATGTGGGCGATCAGGCCGAAGCCGCAGCTGTCCTTCTCGAATTCGGGGCGGTAGAGGCCGAGGCCTTGCGTGGGGTGCTCGCGGTCGTACATCGGGCTTGCTCCATAAAGCGCGGGGGGGCCGCGCAGCCGGTCCCGCCGCCGGTCAGGGGCGGGCGGCAGAGTGTGCCGCCGTGCCCCGCCGCCCGCAAATCGCCCGCGCGCGCCAGCCCGGTGCCGCCTGCATCCGCCAATTGATTCAATGAGTTGGCGGTGATATAAATGGCCATCTACATGGCTATGATGCGCGGACGTCGATGAAAACGGTGTCAATCGCCACCGCCAAGAACAGCCTGACCGAGCTGATCCGGGACGCCGAGCGCGGGCAGCCGGTGGCGATCAGCCGGCGCGGGCGCCCGGTGGCGGTGCTGCTGGCCGAGGCCGAGTACGCGCAGCTGCGCAGCGCGGCGGCCACGGTGGACTTCGCCGCCTGGCTCGACGGCTGGCGCGGCCGCGCCGCCGGCGCCGGCTTCGAGGGCATCAGCGCCGACGAGCTGGCGCGCTGGTAGGCGGCGTGGCACGCCCGCTCTATCTGCTTGATCTGGCCGTGCTCGCCGAGCTGACGCGGCCGGCCGGCAACCGGCTGGTGCTGACGCGCTTCCGCCAGCATCAGCAGGCCTGCGCGATCGCCGCGCCGGTGGTCTACCACCTGCTGCGCGGCGTCGAGTCGCTGCCGGAGGGGCCGCGGCGCACGCAGCTGAGCGCCTTCGTTCACGAGCT
>JBFHQK010000177.1:0-5976 GCA_041592255.1 Fontimonas sp. | reverse complement strand
GCAGCAGCAAATGATGGGGCTGCGGCAGCCCGGCAGCCATCCGCAGACCGCGTCCGGCAAACAGCGTCACGCTCAGGGCCACGCAGCCGATATGCAGCGCGCGCAGGGCAACGTAGGGTTCGATCATCGGCCGCCGATGGATTGCAGCGGCACGGCGGCGGGCAGCGCCATCATCGCCACGGCACGCGCTGGCTGAGCCGGCGGCCTGCCGTGAGCGCGACCCGCGCAGGGTCCGGTACCGTCGACGGCAACCATCGCTGCGGCGGATGGCCCGGCAGGCGTGGCGCGGCGGCACCGACTCCGGTCGTGCAACACAGATTGAGACCTCGCAGTCTCAGAATCGGGGCTCCGTGAGGCATCTGACCGCTCCTGAAGTCGGCTTGGCACGCCGGTCAGCGTGCCAAGCCATCTGGGGTTGCCGGGAATCCATGCACACTGCACGCGGCTCAGAGCCCGCACGAGCACGAGCACGCATTCGCCGTGGGCGCGGGTGCCGGATCCGTGTACTGCGGAAACAGCAGGTTGTTCTCGAGGTGGATGTGCATCATCAGGTCATCGCCGAGCTTGCGCACGCCCGCACTCAGTGCACGCCAGCTTGCGCAGGCATCCGCCGGGGGCACGCCATGATTGCTCAACGCCTCGATGCGGCGCAGCCGTTCACCATGCTCGTCGTGCTCGGATCGCATCTGCGTGATTGGGTGGATGAGCATCGGGTTGCCGCCCCGCTCCAGCATCGGAAACAGCACCTGCTCTTCCTTCTGCATATGCTGTTCAAGCTCGGCTGCGGTGTCGCGCAGCAGCTCGGCGAGGCCGCGCGGCACCTGAGGATGGTGCTGGTGCCGGGCTTCGACGCGCTCGGCGAGCCGGATCAGCTCGGGGAGCTCGCGACGGTGCACCTCGTGGTAGCGCGCGAGGATGTGCGCCATCAGCGCGCGCGGTTCGGTCGGGATCTCGGACGTGGCGCCTGGATCGAGCGCGGCCAGTTCGGCGGCGATCACCTCCAGTGGCGCGCCGCCGGCCTGCGCCGCGGCGGCGAGCGTTTGCCCGCCGCCACAGCAGAAGTCGATGTGGTGCCGGCGGAACACGGCAGTGGCGCCCGGAAGCGTGGCCGCGATATCGCCCAGGCGCTGCTCGCCGAAGGTGGGGGTGGCTGCGGCAGTTGTCGACAAGGTCATCTGATGGCTCCAGTCATGCTTGTAACATTCATCGTACATGCATGTTTACAGGCGCGCGACCCGCACACCTTGATCTGCATCAAATCGCGGACAGGCGCCGAATCTGATCTGCCAGACGCGGCGACGCGACCAGGTCCGCGAGGGTGTAGCGGTCGAGCGTATCGATGAAGGCGGCGAGTGCTTCGTGCAGCACACTGCGCAGACGGCAGCCCGAGCTGACAGCGCAGGCGTCACTGCGTCGATCAAAGCACTCCACAATGTGAAACTGCTCTTCCGTGGTGCGTACCACAGCGCCCAGCCTCAAGTCTGCGGCCGCGCATGCCAAGCGCAGCCCCCCGCCCCGCCCGCGTTGGCCGCTGACATAGCCTGCCTGCGTCAGGCGCTGCGCAACCTTCATCAGGTGATTCCGCGAGATGCGGTAGCGGCGGGCGATTTCTTCGATGGTGTGCAGGCGCTCGGGCTCGACGGCCAGGAGCATCAGCACGCGCAATGAATAGTCGGTATGTAAGGTCAGATGCATGCTTCACGGCTCGACGCTGGGGCGCGCAAGCATCCCGTCACGGACCCTGGGCCTGCGTTGACTTGAGTCAGGCCGTTTTTTGGCGCCATCGCTTATCCACAAAGCTTGTGTATAAGGCTGTGGAACAGCCGTGTGATGACGGGCGCCCAGCCCGCATGGATGCTGCATTGCAGCGCGATGGCGACGAAGTGGACACGCCCCCCGCTCGCCGGCTCCGGAGCACCGGTTGATACACATCAATGCCCGCATGCGCCGGTGCCGGCCACAGTGTCGCGGGTGCGCCGGACACGGTCCATATCCGGTCGCGGGTGCTGACGCGCTCGTTGCACAGGAGCAGTGGCGATGATGGCTCATTTTTCGGACCGCGAACGCGTCGCCTATTTCACGATGGAGATCGCGGTGCGCGGCGATGTGCCGACCTACAGTGGCGGCCTCGGCGTGCTCGCGGGTGACACGCTGCGCGCTGCGGCCGATCTGGAGCTGCCCATTGTCGCGATCAGCCTGGTCAGCCGCCGGGGCTACTTTCGCCAGACCATCACCGAGGAGGGCCGCCAGGTCGAAGCGCCAGAGGCCTGGGATCCGATGCAGTTCCTCACGCGTCTGGGCGCCAAGGTGGTGGTGCCGATCGAAGGGCGCGATGTCTGGGTCGGCGCCTGGCTCTACACGATGGACACCCGTCACGGCGATCGCGCGCCGGTGATCTTTCTCGACACCGACCTGCCCGAGAATCAGGGGGGCGACCGGGAGTTGACGCACTACCTGTACGGGGGCGACTCCGCGTACCGCTTCAAGCAGGAAATCGTGCTCGGAATCGGGGGCGTGCGCATGCTCGACGCGCTGGGCTTCCGGGTGCGCCGCTATCACCTCAACGAGGGACATGCGGCGCTGCTGGCGCTGGAGCTGCTGCGGCGGACGGCATCCACCTCCAACGGCAACCGACCCGACGAGTCGCCGTACGATTTTCCCTCTGTGCGCAGCCGCTGCATCTTCACGACGCACACCCCGGTGGGTGCCGGCCACGACCAGTTCGAGTATCCGCTGCTGGATCGCGTGCTCGGGCCCTTCGTGGACGAGCGCACGCTGCGCCGGCTGGGCGGTCCGGACCGTCTCGACATGACGCGGCTGGCGCTCAATCTCAGCGGCTATGTCAACGGGGTTGCGAAGCTGCATGCCGAAACCTCGCGCCGGCTGTTTCCCGGCTATGAAATGCGCGCAATCACCAATGGCGTGCATCCGCAGACCTGGGTCGGACCGAGCTTTGCCGCCCTGTTCGACCTGCACCTGCCCGGCTGGCGCACCGAGCCGGAGATCCTGGTCCGCGCCGACTGCTGCTTGCCTGACGCGGAAATCTGGAAGGCCCATGCGCTGGCCAAGTCGCTGCTGATCGAACGCATCCGCGCGCTCGCCGGGATCGTGTTCGATCCTGACGTGCCGATTTTCGGATATGCGCGGCGCATGACGGCCTACAAACGGCCGGAACTGCTGTTCAGCGACCTGCGCCGGCTGCGCACGATTGCGCGCAAGTCGCCGATGCAGATCGTCATGGCCGGCAAGGCGCATCCGATGGACTACGAGGGCAAGCGCAGGATCGAGGACGTCTGCGCGGCGCTGCGTTCGCTGGCGCCGGACGTGCGCGGCGTATTTCTCCCGAACTACGACATGACACTTGCCCAGGCGCTGATTCCGGGCGTCGACGTGTGGCTGAATACGCCGCTGCGTCCGCTCGAAGCCTCCGGCACCAGCGGCATGAAGGCGGCCCTGAATGGCATTCCGAGCCTGTCGGTGCTCGACGGCTGGTGGGTGGAGGGCTGCGTCGAGGGCGTGACCGGCTGGGCGATCGGTCAGGCGGCCGACAGCGGGCCGGATGGGGACGCGCAGTCGCTGTACCTGAAACTCGAGAACGAGGTGCTGCCGCTGTATCACGGCGACCGTCAGCGCTGGATTCGCATCATGAAGAGCACGATTTCGCATAACGGCTCGCTGTTCAACAGCCACCGCATGATGCGTCGCTATGCCTCCGAGGCCTACCTCTGAAGCAGCCCGACGGCGCAACCGGCGGCTGATGCCGCTTGATGTCGGGTGTCAGGACCTGCGTGATAGCATGGGCGCCGCCCGTGCCTGATGCCGGGATATCGGTCGGACCACCCCTGGCGGCGTGCCCGGCAGACCGGATCAGCAGCCGAACCAGCGAGCCCCATGACCGAAGCCACTGTCGACAGCGGCCTGTTCGCCACTTACGTGCCCTTGAACGCACTGCGTGCGGAAAGCCAGGCCGACCTCGCGCGCAAGTCCACCGTCGCCACCTGCGGCAGGGGCGAGTATCTGTTCAGGCTCGGCGAGCCGGCCGGCCAGGCCTTGTTCCTGGTGTCCGGCGAGGTGGAGCTCACCGACGCCCAGGGCAAGCTGCTGTCACGGATCCGCGCCGGCGAGCCGGCATCGTTCCACCGCCTCGCCCACCAGTCGCCGCGCAAGGTCAATGCGCGCTGCCTGACCGCGGTGAGATACCTCGCGGTCGACGCCAGCCTGCTGGATGTCATGCTGACCTGGGATCAGACCGGATCGTTCGAAGTGGGCGAACTGGGGGGCGATGCCGCGGCTGACGACGACTGGATGACCAAGCTGCTGCAGATGCGCACTTTCCAGCTGGTGCCGCCGTCGAACCTGCAGGCCATGTTCATGCGCATGCACCCGATGCAGGTCGAGCCTGGCACGGTGATCGTCAAGCAGGACGACGAGGGCGATTACTTCTACGTGATCATGTCCGGCCGTTGCATGGTGACGCGGGAGCAGCCCAATCAGAAGGCGGTGCGGCTGGCGGAGCTGGAAACGGGTTCGTGTTTTGGCGAAGAGGCGCTGATTGCGGACGCCCGGCGCAACGCGACCGTCACCGCCCTGACGCGCTGCAGCCTGATGCGTCTGAGCAAGGACGACTTCCGCAGGCTGCTCAATGAACCGCTGGCGCGCCGGATCAGTTTTGCCGAGGCCAGCGCCATGGTGACCGCCGGCAAGGCGCGCTGGCTCGACCTGCGCCTGCCCAGCGAATTCCAGCGCGGTGCCTTGCCCGGGGCGCTGAACCTGCCGCTGTACATGCTGCGGATGAAGCTCGCGCAGCTCGACCGGCACATCGTGTGGATCGCGTACTGCGACACCGGGCGGCGCAGTTCGGTGGGCGTATTCGTGCTGACGCAGAAAGGTTACGAGGCCTACGTGCTCGATCAGGGCATGCCCCAGGCGCATCCCTGAACCGCAGAGCCGCAAACCCGCTTCAGGCGCGCTGCCGGCTGCGGTCCGGCCCCGGGGAGGCGGTCACATGGTGTGCGTCGGTCGATCCGCGCCCAGCGCGCCGGCAAGCAGCGACTCGATCTTCTTCTGCGTCGAACCGCCATCCTGCGCGCTGAACTGAACGCCGATGCCCTGCACGCGCTTGTTCTGCGCACCTTTGGGCGTGAGCCAGATGACTTTCCCAGCGACCGGGATGCGCTCGGGATTGTCCATCAGCGTCAGCAGGATGAACACTTCATCGCCGAGCCGGTAATCCTTGTTGGTCGGGATAAACAGGCCGCCATTCTTGATGAACGGCATGTAGGCCACATACAGCGCCGACTTGTCCTTGATGTTAAGCGTGAGGATGCCGGGTTGGGCCCCGCCCGTCCGTTGTGGGGTGCTCATCCGTTCTCTGTGCCCCAGTCTGCCTGTGCTGTTGCCGCACTCTAACTGATTTCGCCGAAACTGAGCGCGTCGCGCCTCAGGCGCCGCCCAGCGCCCGCTGACCCTGCCGGAACCACAGCACGAACAGCGACTCGAGCAGCAGCTGCGGCTGCGCCGTGCCCTGCGCCAGCCGGCGGGTCTCGGCCAGCTCGGTGAACACCTGCTCCCATGCGCCGGCCGCGCGCGGGTCGAGCGGTGCTGCCAGCACGCGCTCGCGGTAGCGTTCATGGAGCCAGATCCAGGCCCACTCGAGATGTTCGGCAAGCGCCTCGCGGTCGACCGCCGCGGCGGCGGCCACGGGATCCTTGCGACGCTTGGCCACGGCGCCCCACAGCTCGGCCCATTCACGGCGCAGCGCCATGCCCTCGCCCAGGCTCAGCGCCCGTGCGCGCAGCGGCGCTCCGCGCGCCGCCTTCAGCGCCTCCGCATCGCTGCGCCCGGTTTGGTCGGCAAGCCAG
Organism: Fontimonas sp.; assembly: GCA_041592255.1. Lineage (GTDB taxonomy): Bacteria > Pseudomonadota > Gammaproteobacteria > Nevskiales > Nevskiaceae > Solimonas. Next base: position 115 of record JBFHQK010000177.1, on the reverse strand, counting down.
GCCGCAGCCGCCGCGCCGTCCGGGACGGGCAGATAAAGGCGCTGGCAGCGGCTGCGCAGTGTCGCCGGCAGCGACTGCGGCCGTTCCGACATCAGCAGCAAAAAGGTCGCCGCCG